>NZ_KI518104.1:0-861 GCF_000479045.1 Cetobacterium somerae ATCC BAA-474 | reverse complement strand
TAGTAACCAAATTTTTCATATAATTTTTTTAATTCCTTTGGAATTGATGATCCAATGCTATTATAATAGGCTGCCATCTCAGCTATTAATAAAGTAGATACAACTGCATCTTTATCTCTAGCATGTGTTCCTACAAGATAACCATAAGACTCTTCAAATCCCATTAAGAATGTAGCATCATATTTTCCTTCTTCGAACTCTCTGATTTTTTCTCCAATGAATTTAAATCCAGTTAAAGTTCTAAAAATCTTTACTCCTTTTTCTTTAGCAACAATATCTAGCATAGGTGTTGAAACTACAGTAGATACAACTGCTGAATTTTTAGGTATATTTTTTTTGTTTTCTAAAATATAATTCATTAAAAGAAGACCAATCTGGTTTCCATTTGGATAGATCCATTCTCCATTTTCATCCTTTACTGCTACACCAATTCTATCTGCATCAGGGTCATTTGCCATACATAGTGTAGCTCCAACTTTATCTGCTAACTCTATACTTAATTTAAAAACTGCTGGATCCTCTGGATTAGCATATGAACAAGTTGGAAAATTTCCATCAGGTTGCTCTTGCTCAGTTACTATATAGATTGATTTAAATCCAGTTTCATCAAAAACTCTTTTAACTGGTCTCCCACCAGTTCCATGTAATGGTGAATAAACAATTTTAAAATTTTCTTTCCCTGGAATCTCATTATGAATAATTTGTTTTTTAACGGCCTCAATGAATTTAGTATCCATATCTTCAGAAATATATTCTAAAAGTCCTTCTTGAATAGCAGTTTCTTTAGTTAAAAGTTTAATTTCATCAAATGAATTGATAGCATTAACACTGTTTACAACTCCACTAGCTTGAGGTTCAATT
>NZ_KI518102.1 GCF_000479045.1 Cetobacterium somerae ATCC BAA-474 | reverse complement strand
AGATATCTTAACATTAAAAATATTTCAAATGTTTTTACATATATATCTATTTTTCATAATAACAGAAAATGTATGGTTATCTCTAGGAATTATATTTTCATTTTTAACATTAAATATGTGTACTCATTTTATAAAAGGAACTTTAAGAGTTGATAAATATTATATAGAAAACCTTGTAAATAGAATGTATCTAACTAAAAATTATAAAGAGTTTAAAGAGCAACTTTCAAAGGAGTTAAAAAAGAATTTAGAGTTAATTGATGTAGAAACGAAAATACTTATTAAAAGAGAGGACTATAAAAAGTTTTTAGTAGATAGAAATTATGATGAATCAGAAATTTTGTTGGAAAAAGGTGACATTTTAAATAAAAAGTATGATTATGCAGTGAGATTAAAATATAGTAAAAATCCATTTTTAGCATTGATTTTAATAGAAAATAAAAATATTAAATTGGTTTATGAAGAAAAAAGATATTTAGAAGAGATATCTGAAAAAATATCGTTAGTTGCAAGTAGATACAGGATTGAAAAGCTGCAGGAGGAACTTAATTGAAAAAAATAGGTGTCAATATAGATTTAAATTTACAAGAGATATTAAGAGAACTTTTAGAGGCGGAGTTTTATTCGATTGATAGTGTGATATCTTATGATTTAGAAAGTATAGATGTGGTTATAATAGATTTAAAATATGAAATTAATGATAATAAAATACACTTTTTTAGTAGAAAAAATATTCCTGTTATGTTATTATGTTCTAGAGATGATGATTTTAGAAGAATCAAAGGTTATTTTAAAAGAAAAGAGATATATGACTGCATATATAGAGATGATTATTTTGAAATTGAAAGATCATTAAGAGAGTTATTCAGCAACAAAAAAATTTTGAAAAATATAAAAGAGATTGTAATAAATGATACTTTTTATAGAGCAATTGTAAAAATAGATGATATTATATATTTAGATTATTGTAGAATTACAAGAAAAACCGAGATTACTACTAAAAATGGAAAAATATATTGTGTAAAAAGAGGATTTTCAGAGGTTGAAGATAAGTTAAGAATACTAGAGTGTTTTATAAAACTAGATAGAGGAACACTTATAAATAAAAATTTATTAAAAGAGATTGACTATAAAAATGAAAGAGTAACATTTGTTGGAGATAACTGGTTATCTGTGAGTAGAACTAAATTAAAAATTTTAGAGGAAAACTTGGATTTATTCGGAAATAGAATAGAGCTATAAAAATATTTTTTTAAAGACGGAGGATATTTATGAAAAAAATAATACTTTTTTTAACATTGATTTTAGGAAGTTTAGTTTTTGCAAATGAAAAACCTTTGATTGTTGGAATGGAGTTAGCGTACCCTCCTTTTGAAATGTCTGATGAAAATGGAAAACCAACAGGTATAAGTGTAGATATGGCTTACGCACTTGGAGAGTATTTAGGAAGAGATATTATTATAGAGGATATGGCTTACGGTGGATTAATTCCAGCATTAAAAACAAAAAAGATAGATATAATAATATCATCTATGTCTGTGACAGATGAAAGAAAACAATCGGTTAGTTTTTCAACACCATATGCAAAAAGTTATTTAGCAATGTTAGTTAACAATAAATCTGGTATTACAAATGCCAATGATTTAAATCAAAAGGGAAAAAAGGTTGCAGTAAAAAAAGGTACAAGTGGACATACTGTAGCTCAAAAATATTTTCCAAATGCTGAAATATTAGTTTTTGATAAAGAGAGTGCTTCAATATTGGAGGTTTCTCAAGGTAAAGTGGATGCTTTTATATATGATCCACTAACAATTTATAGAAACTGGACAAGAAATTCAGAAACTACAACACCGCTATTAGCTCAGTTTGAAACAGAATCACAACCTTGGGCAGTAGCATATAGAAAAGGTGAAGAGGATTTAGGAGCTCAAATTGATGAGTTTATAATTGAATATAAGGCTAATGGTGGATTTAATAAGTTAGCTGACAAATATTTAGGTGAGGAGAGAGCTTTCTTTACAGAGAAAAATGTACCTTTCTTCTTTGATTAGGAGATGATATGAGTATACTAAAAACTCTATTTTTTAGACCAAAAACTGAAAGTGAGACTACAACGGTAAAGTGGATAAATATAGTTTTAGTAACTGTAATAGTTTTAGGAGTTTTTCATTTTGCTTTTAGCAGATTAGACTACCCATATAATTGGGAAGGAATAATTGAAAAGTATAAATATAAATTTATGATTGGATTTACTATGACCTTAGTAATATCGATGTTCTCTTTAATAGCAAGCTTTATAATAGGAGGACTTTTAGTTTTAGGACAAAGAGGAAGTTTTTTACCAACATATTATTTTGCTAAGGGATTTACTGAGGTTATTCGTGGAACACCATTAATTGTGCAAATTTATCTATTTTATTATGTAATAGGAACTGCTTTTGGAATTGAAAATCGTTATATAATGGGAGTGCTAATAATGGGAGTATTCTCAGGAGCCTATGTTTCAGAGATTATTCGTGCAGGAATTGAAAGTATAAATAAAACTCAAATTGAAACTGCAAGATCTTTGGCTTTTACAAAGGTCCAAACGTATAGATATATAATTCTTCCACAAGTTATAAAAAGAGTGATGCCACCTCTTGCAGGTCAGTTTGCAAGTTTAATTAAAGATTCATCGCTATTATCAATAATAGCAGTAAATGAGTTTACTAAAAATGTTCAAGAGGTGGATTCTTTAACATTTTCTCCAATAGAAAACTATTGTATATTAGCAGTTGGATATTTAATACTAACATATCCTATTTCCCACCTTTCTAAATATTTAGAGAGGAGGTATAGCTATGGAAATTAAAATTGATAATTTATATAAAAGTTTTGGAGAGCAAGTTGTATTAAATGGTTTAAATTTAGATATAAAAGATATTCACTCTATTGTTATAATAGGACCATCTGGTGGTGGAAAGTCAACTTTATTAAGAATTCTAGCTGGACTAGAAGTTTCAGATAGTGGTGAGATTGAAGTGAATGGAGAGAGAATTCCCAAAGAGGAAGAGGGGCTTCACGAATATAGAAAAAGTATTGGAGTGGTATTCCAAGCTTTTAATCTTTTTCCACATTTGACAGCTTTAGAGAATATAACTTTACCTTTAGAAAAAGTTCATAAAATTCCTGCTAAAGATGCAAAGGAAAGAGCTGAAATACTTCTTAAGAGATTTGGACTTTTTGAGCATGAGGGAAAGTATCCACATCAATTGTCAGGAGGTCAACAACAAAGAGTGGCAATAGTGAGAGCAATGGCGCTAAAGCCAAAGTTTTTACTTTTAGATGAACCAACATCAGCTCTAGATCCTGCCTTAACAAAAGAGATTCTAGAGGCCATAAAAGAGCTACGTAAAGACAAAAAAGATATGGTTTTAGTAACTCATGAAATGGAGTTTGCTAAAGGGGTAGCTGATTGTGTAATCTTTGTAAGCGGAGGAAAAATTGTTGAGATGGGACCTCCTGGAATAGTATTTGAAAATCCAAAAACTGTAGAGTTATGTAAATTCCTTGGTGGAGTGGATTGTGAGAAAAGAATAAAAAATAGATAGTGTCTAGTTAAAGCTAGGCACTTTTTTTGATTTATATAGAAAAATATTACATAAAATTACGTATTATATTTCAAAATTATAAATTAGATAAAAGATTGACTTTAAAAGTAAGAGGTGATATAAAATTCTTTTGAAGAAATTTAAAAAGGGAAAATAGTATTTAGAAAGTATATTTCTATAAACGAAAAAAATTTTGGAGGTTAGATGAGACTATATAAAAAAGAACAGATATATAGCTTTCTTAAAAATACAATTTTATCAATGGGTGTAGCAATTTTAATATCTATAGTAGCCCATGTATTAATAGATAAAGATAAAATAAGAATAGATTTTTTAGAAATTGGATTAAGTGCAGTGAAAATATTTTTTAGTATATTACCCATGGTATTTTTAAAGCAGAAGAATTTTATATTTAAAGATGGACCATTAAAGGCAACAGCATTAGTATTTTATTACTTAATATTAGTGCCTATTATAAATTTTTCTTTAAATATTAACGAGAATGAAAGTAGTTTAAAGTACTTTTTTTATTTTTTATCATTTATAAATATACTTCTCCTAATAGCTTGTCATGTAATAATATTAAAATATGTTTTTGCAGATTTTTTTAGGCGTAGAAGAAAAGTTGTTCCAAAAGATGTAATTGTTGTAATAACAACTTATATAACCATTGCCATAAGTTTTGGACTACTATATACTGTACTTAGTTTATTTAGTTCAACACCAGTTTTTAATGGTATAACTCAAGATTTACCACAAATTGAGTTTTATTTTAAACATATATATTTTAGTTTTATAACAATAACAACAGTAGGATATGGAGATGTATATCCACTAACTATGTTGGCACAGTTTTTAGTTGTTGTAGAGATAATAACTGGAATTGTTCTTACAAATGTAATATTAGGGCTTGTAATTGGTTCAGGAATATTATCATCAAAGGATTAAATAAAAACGGGAGGATTAAATGGGAAAGCTAAAAAAAATAATCTTATTTTTTGTGCTTTGTTTGTCTGTTTTAGGAGCTGAGGAGTCTCCAAATAGAGTTAACTCTGCTGCTGAAAAAATAAAAGAGATTGATAAGCAGATACAAGAGTTAGAGTTAAAGAGAAAAAATTTAGAAACATTAAAGCAGACTTTTATCAAAAATCAAAATGTATCTAGACCTAAAGTTGGACTAGTATTGAGTGGTGGAGGTGCTAAAGGTGCTGCTCATATAGGAGTTTTAAAAACATTAGAAAAATATCAAATACCAATAGATTATATAGTTGGAACAAGTGCTGGAAGTATAATAGCAGCTATGTACTCTGTGGGATATACTCCAGATGAGATTGAAAAAGTAGTAACAGATATACAGTTTTATGATCTATTTAAAAATAGTTCAAGTAGAGATTTAGAGGGAATTGTACAAAAGACACAATCTAATAAATATCCACTGAATATAGCTTTGACAAAAGATTATAATTTATCTTTACCAATGGGAGTTTTAAATGGAGAATATATCTATTTAGAGTTAAAGAAAATTTTTGCAAGAGCAGAGAATGTAACTGATTTTAAAGATTTTCCAATACCTTTTAGAGCTATGACTACGAATCTCCAAACAGGAGAATCTGTAGAAATAAACAGTGGTGATTTGGCTTTAGCTACTTTAAAAAGTATGGCTATTCCAACTTTCTTAGATCCAATAAGAGAGGGAGATAACTATTATGTAGATGGAGGAGTAGCAGATAACTTCCCAGTTTTACAAGCTATAAATATGGGAGCAGACATAGTTATTGGAGTAGATATAGCAGCAGAACCTATTGTAATTACAGATAATTCAAATATAATTCAAATATTAGATAAGTTATCAACATACACTGGGGACAGAAATACTGAGATTCAGACTAACTATCCAGATATATTAATAACACCAGATGTAAAAAAACATAGTACTTTAGATTTTGATAATTTACCAAAGTTAGTTGAAGAGGGACAGATTGCATCTGAAAAAGTTGACTACGCACTATCTAAATTAACAGATAAAGAGAGATATAATGAGATAAATTTAAAGAAAGAGCAGATGAGAAATAGAAAATTTGATATAAAAAATGTTAAATTAAGTGGAAATGATCTGTTAACTACAAAAGAAGTGGAAAAGTTAAGACCAGAAAAAGGTGATTTAACTGTAAGTGAGCTAAATCTATGGACAGAGAAGATATTTGCTAAAAACTTTGTAGATAGAGTTTTCTATACTGTAGATGGAGATACAGTTAACTTTACTGTAAGAGAGAAATTAGAAACAAAATTAAAGGCGGGGTTATTCTATGTTTCAAATTATGGAGCTGGATTAGAAGCTGTAGCTGAAATACCTGTATTTAATAAGTTTAATCTTTCTCAGAAGAACTACACATTAAAAGCTGAGTTTTCAAAATATCCAAAGATATCATTAACAGATATGACTCAATATAATGTTTGGGATCATAAATTACTGGTTTCAGCAGAAGTAGGTTATGGACTAAACCCTATATTCTTATATAAGGGTGGAGATAATGTTTCAACTTATGAAAATAATACTTTTGAAACAAGCTTATCAATAGGAACAACAATATTTAATGATATAATTGCAGGGTATACGTTAAGTTATAAAAATATGGAAACGAACTACTCTTCTGGAGAGAAAATTAAGAACTTCTCTTACTTTAAAAAAGATGGTTCATATTTCACAAATACGTTTAGTTTCTACTATGATACGATGAATCAGTCAGAGTATGCAACAAAAGGTGGTCAAGGACTATTACAAGTATTCTCTGAAACAAATGCAAAAGAAGGAAACTCTTTTGAAGGGTATTCAGCAATGGCAACGAAATATTTCCAATTAAGTAGTAATTGGTCATTAAATGCTGGATTAAGTGGAGGGCAGATGTATAATGCTGAAAATACACCACTATCTGAGTTATTTAATTTAGGAGGATTAAGAAGTAACCCTATACGTAGAAACTACTCATTTGTAGGATTACCAATATCTTCTGTTTATACAGATAACTTCTTTATAGGAAGTTTAGGACTGCAATACACAGTGGCACAAAACCTTTATTTAAGTCTAAATTATAATGCAGGAACATATAATTACTATTCAGGATTTGGAAGTGAAAAAGGTATTTGGGATATGGAAAAACAAGGGTATGGAATAGGAATTGGTTGGGATACATTCTTAGGACCAATGGATTTCTCAATTTCAAATAATGTTTTAAACAATGAGGCACTGTTCCAAGTTCATATTGGATATGTATTTTAATTTATAAAAAGAAATAAAGGAAGAATAAAATTATTATAGTAAAGTTATTTTAAAGAAGATAAGTTCAAGGAGGATTTTATTATGTTGAAAAAGTTAGCCTATCTATCTCCATTAGCTTTACTAATGTTTCAGGGGTGTACATCTTTAATGGATGGACATTTAGTAGCTGTGGATTCATATGCACCAAAACCAATACCAGCAGGAACATATTACCTTTCATCTAAGGGACCAGAGGCAGGATTGCAAAAACAAACTTTTGAAAATTCACTTCAAAATATGTTAGCATCAAAAGGATATACAAGAACCTTTGTAAATAAAGGAGCAAACTACAATATAGTTTATGATTATACTGTAGCAGGGCCATTTACAACAGAGGAGAGTTTCCCAGCACCTGTAAACGAATGGTGGGGAGTTGAGCAAACATATGGTGGAGTTCACAACGGTATGTTTGAAGAAGCTTGGTATAGTGATAACACTCAATATGTAAATTATTTTGTAAAAGCATTAAGTTTATCAGCTTATGCAAATAATATACCTCTTTGGAGAGTAAAAGGGCATGTACAAGCTGAGACACCTGATTTAAATCAAGATTATCAATATTTAATATCTGGAGTATCTGATTATATAGATCAAAGTTCTGGAAAAGTTGTATATGTAAATGTTGTGAAGAACTCTAAAACTGGAGATTATACAGCAACTAAATGGTAAAATTAAAAACCTTCAAGTTTAACTTGGAGGTTTTTTTTTATAAAAATTTGACAAAATCAAAAGTAGATTGTATACTCAAATTAAAATCGTATACAATATTTAAAAAGGTATACTATTAAGAGCGGTTAAAGGGAGAAAAAATGTCAGTAAAAAACACTACAGAAAATATATTTGAAGAACTAAAAGAAAAAATAATGAATTTAGAGTATAAACCAGGTCAGATAATTACAGAGCAGGAAATAGGAAAAACATATGGAGTTTCAAGAACACCAAGTAGAGATATATTAGGAAAGTTGAACTCTATGGGATTAGTTGAAAGTGAACCATTTAAATCAAGCTATGTAAGTTTACTAGATATGGACGTTATAAAACAAAGTATATATATGAGGGTTGTTTTAGAAAAACAAATTATAAAAGATGCAATAGAGATGACGAACGATAAATTTATAGCTGAGATGGAGTATAACTTAAAATTACAAGAACTTCTTTTAAAAAGAGAGTTTGAAACAAAAGAGTTTTATGAATTAGATTGTCAACTTCATAAACTGTGGTATGAGCTTACAAAAAATATGTTTATTTGGGAGCAATTAGAGAAAGCCCAAATTCATTATAAAAGATTTAAAATGTTAGATATACTTGAAGTAAAAAACTTTAAAGCTATATATGAAGATCATAAAGAGTTGGTAGATGCTATAAAAGAAAAGGATATAGTTAAGGTTGAAAAATTAATCACAGAACATCTTTATAGTGGAATAAAGAGACTACAAAGTTTAATACAAGGGGAGTTTGAAAGTTATTTTAATAAAAAATAAAAAATAAAAGGGGTGTATAGTTATGAAAAAGATAGTAAATTTGGGATTAGGTGTTGTATTTGCAGGAGTTTTAATGGGATGTTCTGGGGATAAAAATCAAGAAACAACAAAATCAAATACATTAAAAGTGGCATTTAATCAATCGGAAGCTCATCCACAGTATAAGGCTTTAAAAGAGTTTGGGGACAAGTTAGAGAAGGAAACTAATGGGCAATACAAATTAGAGATATCACCAAATGCTCTTTTAGGGGATCAAAGAGCAGCTACAGAGCTTGTTCAAAATGGAGTTATTCAAATGGCAGTTGTAGGAAATCCTGTTGTAGAAAATTTTAATAAAGACTTTGCTGTAATTGGATTACCTTATATTTATGATAGTATTGATCATCAAAAAAATGTATTTTTATCAGGAAAATTAGATGATTTATTTAAATCAGTTAGTAAAAATGGATTTGAAGTAGTTGGTGCTTATACAGCAGGAGCAAGATCAATTTATACAAATAAACCAATTGAAAAACCTGAGGATTTAAAAGGATATAAAGTTAGAGTAATGCAATCAGATACAATGAAAAAAATGGTTGATTTAATGGGTGGAGTTGGAACTCCAATGGCACAAGGAGAGGTTTATACAGCTATACAGCAAGGAGTGCTAGAAGGTGGAGAAAATAATGAAGTAACTTATGCAGATTTAAAGCATTATGAAGTGGCAAAATATTTCTCTTATACAAATCACTTAATGGTACCTGATTTAATAATTGTAAATGAAAAAGTTTATAATGGTATGACAAAAGAAAATAAGGAAATTTTTGATAAGTTAGTTAAAGAATCAGTAGATTTAGAGTTTAAAGCTTGGGCAGAAAATGTAGATGTAGCTAAGAAGTTAGCAGTAGAAAATGGAGCTCAATTCATTAATTTATCAATAAAGCCTTTCCAAGAAAATGTAAAGCCATTACAAGAAAGTGTAAGAAATTCATCTGAAGTAACTAAGAAAATATATGATGATATTAGATCTTTAGCTCAATAAAAGGTTATGGGAGAGAAAAGATGGAAACTTTAAAAAATGGTTTAAATAAAATAATTGAAATATTTTGTATAGTTCTTATGGCTTTTATGACTATTTTAGTAACATGGCAAGTAATAACAAGGTATGTTTTTAATAATCCAAGTGCAGTGACAGAGCAACTATGTCAATATCTATTTATTTGGTTAGTTTTATTTGGATCGGCTTATATATTTGGAAAGCGTGAGCATATGCAAATAACTTTTATAAAGGAAAAGCTTCCTAATAAACTAGGAAAAATATGTGATCTTTTACAAGAGACTATTATATTTATATTTACTTTAGGAGTGTTAGTAATTGGAGGATATTTATCTGTAGTAAAGCAGATGGTACAGTTTGATGCAGCTCTTCAAATACCTATAGGAGTAGTATATGCAGCTATTCCTTTAAGTGGAGTATTTATTCTATTTTATTCAATTTATAATATAAAAAAAATAGTTTTAGAAAAATAAAATACTATAAAAAGGGTGAATAAAAATGAACTTAGCATTACAAACAGGATTAATAATGTTTATGTCACTTCCTATTTTATTAGTAATAGGAGTTCCAATAAGTGTAAGTATCGGGTTTGCTTCAACATTATCAATGTTGATGATATTACCTTTTGAAGGATCTATGGTAACGTCAGCTCAAAGATTATTTATAGGAACTAATTCTTTTTCATTAGTTGCTATTCCATTCTTTATTTTAGCTGGAAATATAATGAACAATGGTGGAATAGCTATTCGTTTAATAAATTGTGCTAAATTAATAGGAGGACGGTTACCAGGTTCCCTAGCTCAATCAAATGTAGTTGCAAATATGCTCTTTGGAGCTATTAGTGGATCAGGAGTTGCAGCAGCAGCAGCAGTAGGTGGAACAATAGGTCCAATAGAAAAAAAAGAAGGATATAGTCCTGAATTTAGTGCGGCAGTAAATATAGCATCAGCCCCAACAGGAATGTTGATTCCTCCAAGTAATACTTTAATTGTTTACTCAACAGTAGCTGGAAGTGTTTCAATATCAGCACTTTTTATAGCAGGTTATATCCCAGGTATTTTATGGGGAATAGGAGTTATGATTTTATCAGCAATAATGGCTAAAAAAAATGGATATATTTCAAAAGAGAAAACAACTTTAAATGAAAAGATAAAAGTTGTACTTGATGCAATACCAAGTTTATTGTTAGTTATAATTGTAATTGGTGGAATTTTGAAAGGAATTTTTACAGCAACAGAAGGATCAGCAATAGCAGTGGTTTATTCGCTAGGTTTATCATTGATATATAAAGAGATGAGTATAAAGGAGTTACCTAAAATTTTGTTTTCTTCAGCTCAAATGACATCGATAGTTATATTTATGATTGGAGTTTCTTCAATAATGTCATGGGTAATGGCCTTTACAAATATACCCCAAATTATAGCTAAATCGATTCTAGGAATAACAGATAGCTATGCTATTATTTTAATAATAATGAATGTTTTAATGCTTATAATTGGAACTTTTATGGATCCAACGCCAGCAGTACTTATCTTTACACCAATATTTTTACCAATAGCTCAAAGTTTTGGAATGAGCCCAATACATTTTGGAATAATGATAGTATTTAATTTGTGTATAGGGACGATAACTCCTCCAGTAGGACCAATATTATTTACAGGGTGCAAAGTTGGAAATGTAACGATAGAACAAGTATTTAAAACACTATTACCGTATTATGTTGTAACAATGTTAATACTATTGTTAGTAATATTTATTCCACAATTATCAATGTGGTTACCAGATTTATTTGGTCTTATAAAATAAATAAAAATTTAGATAGGGAGTGTAAAAATGAGATTAGATATAAGATATGCAAATCATCCAGAGGATTCAAAACACTATACAACAGAGGAGTTAAGAAAGCACTATTTAATGGAAACAGTTTTCGTTGCTGATGAAGTAAACTTAATGTACTCTCATGTAGATAGAGTTATAGCTGGAGGAATCATGCCAGTTGAAACTGAGGTAAAATTAGAGGGGTGTAAAGAGTTAGGATCTGAGTTTTTCTTAGAAAGAAGAGAGCTTGGAATTATAAATGTTGGTGGAGCTGGGAAAGTAATTATTGATGGAACAGAGTACAATATGGAAGCTAAAGATGGTTTATACGTTGGAATGGGAAATAAAGAGTTAACATTTACATCAAACTCTGCAGATAAGCCAGCTAAATTTTATATAAATTCATCACCAGCACATGTTGGATATCCAACTGTAAAAATTGATAGAACAACAGCTAATAAAGTTCAATTGGGAGATTTAGAAAACTCAAATAAAAGAACTATATTTCAATATGTTCATCCTGCAGTTTGTAAATCATGTCAACTTGTAATGGGAATGACAGAGTTAGATCCAAATAACATGTGGAATACGATGCCAACACATACACATGAGAGAAGAATGGAAGTTTATTTCTATTTTGATATGGATGAAAATTCAAGAGTATTCCATTTAATGGGACAACCTCAAGAGACACGTCATATTGTAATGGCTAATGAGCAAGCAGTAATATCACCATCTTGGTCAATTCATTCAGGTGTAGGAACTAAAAACTATACATTTATTTGGGGAATGGCTGGAGAAAATCAAACATTTACTGATATGGACCATGTTCCAATGGATCAGTTAAGATAGTATAAATAAGTTAGGGTTTAATTAAGGAGGGAGAAGAGATGTTAAATATGTTTAATTTAGAGGGAAAAGTTGCAATGGTGACTGGAGGAAATGTAGGAATAGGAAATGCACTTGCAATGGGACTTGCAAAAGCTGGAGCAGACCTATTTATATTCACATATAATGATGATAATATGGAAAATGTTATAAAAGAGGTTGAAGGACTAGGAAGAAAGGTTGCTTATGCAACTGGAGATTTATCAAAAGAAGAAGTAGCTATGGAAGCAGTTAGCAAATGTATAGAGGCTTTTGGAAGAATTGATATTCTAGTAAATAATGCTGGAACAATAAAAAGAGCACCAATTTTAGAGGGAAGTAACACTGATTGGCAACAAGTTATTGATTTAAATTTATCATCAATTTATTATCTAAGTAAAACTGCAGCGATAGAGATGAAAAAGCAAGGTGGAGGAAAGATAATAAACATAGCTTCAATGTTATCATTCCAAGGTGGAAAATTTGTTCCATCATATACAGCAAGTAAGCATGGAGTAGCTGGACTTACAAAAGCTTTTGCAAATGAGTTAGCAGTGGATAATATCCAAGTAAACGCAATAGCACCAGGATATATAGAAACAGCAAATACAGCACCAATTAGAGCTGATGAAAAGAGAAATGCTGAGATATTAGGAAGAATACCAGCAGAAAGATGGGGACAAACATCAGATCTTGTAGGAGGAGCAATATTCTTATCATCAAAGGCAGCAGATTATATAAATGGACATATTTTAGCTATTGATGGTGGATGGTTAGTTAGATAAATTTTAATGAAGAGAGAGGTTTAACCTCTCTTTTTTAGTATAAATATATAAAGAATTAGGAGGAAAATATGAAAAATTTCAAATTAATAAAACTGATATATAAAATTCATACAAACTCCCCACCACCATTGGAAGAGATAGAAAAAATGGGGCTTTTAGCAGTAAAAATTGCACAGTATTATGCATTGAGAGCGGATTTTATAGATGAATCAACATGCGTATATTTAGCAAAACTTTATGAGTATAGCTATGAAGCTCAAAAGCAGGATATAGATGAGATAATAGGAGATGATATGTGGATTTTAACAGCTATGAAATCCTATGAAAAACTTCCATTTGCATCAGCATCTATAGGGCAAGTTCATCTTGGGTTTCTAAGAAATAGTGGAAATAAAAGTGAAAAAGTTGCTATAAAGATTCGAAGAGAAAACTTTAAAAAAGAGTTTTTAGAAGATGTAGAAAGTGCAAAAAAGGTAGTTAACCTATTGTTATTTTTTTATCCTAAATTGAAAAAAATATTTAACCCATTAGAAGTTTTAAACAATATTGAGGAATCAACACTACGAGAGTTGGATTTTAAAAATGAAGTTGAGGGTGCTGAATATTTAAAAAAGTTAAAAGATGAGAATATAGAGAAATTTCCTTTGGAAAATCTGTATTTTTCAAATTTTATAGATAATTTATGTACAGATAAGGTAGTTGTATCAAAATTTATAGAGGGAAGAAGTTTTAACAGTTTATTAAAAGAAAAAGAGTTAAAGTATTCAGATCTTCTTCGAGTTTTTAAATACCACACTTTTTATATGTTTAAATTAGGTGTATTTCATGGAGATTTGCATCCAGGAAACATAATTTTAGGAGAAAATGGGGAGATAAACCTTATAGATTGCTCAACTATTGGAAGAGTAAAAATAAAATTAAGAGTGGGATTATTTTGGTTTTTTTATTATTTAAGTAGATATGATTATGATAAATCAGCTTTTTATTTAAATGAGATGTCAGAAAAAAAATTGAAAGAGGAAAACTATTTAAAATTTACAAAAAAGTTTAAAGTTCTTTATAGAGATTTTAAAAACTCCACAGTTTCTCAAGTTAGTTTAACAAAACGTATGATGGAAACAATAAAGTTAGCTATAAATTCTGGGATGGAGTTTGAAGAGGGTATGTTTCATATAATAAAAAGCTTAATGTATTTAGATGGAATGGTATTAAAGTGTAACCCAGATGTAAATTTAATGGATGATATAAAAGAGTTTACAACTTTACTAGAAAATGATATTTCATAAAAAATAAAAAAGAGATTTGCGCTATCAAATCTCTTTTTTTACTGTTCAATTAAACTATGGAAGAATCCCTCTTTAGCTTTTGAATTATGGTTTTTTAGTTCCTCTATTGCATTTTGAAGATTATCATTTAAAATTGATTCAATGATGTTAATATGCTCTTTAATAGCATCAAATCTTCTAATTGGTGGTTGAGAACTTATATTTCTGATTCTCATATTATGTTCGTAAACATTTTCCATCATTTTAATAATAAAATTATTGTTACAATTTCTTAAAATTAATAGATGTAATTCATTGTCTAAAGTATCTAACTCCTTTTTCTCTTCAGGTGTTAAAGAATTTTTATTTGAAAAATCTAAAAATTTCTCTTTTAAACTTACTAAATCTTCTCTATTGATTTTATAGAAAGCCATTTCAAGAATAATTGGCTCTAAATTACTTCTAACTTGGAAAATATCGTTAATCTCTTTAAGTGAGATATTATTAACAAACATCCCTTTTCTTGGAACTATATTAATCCAGCCCTCTTGTTCAAGTCGATTAATAGCTTCTCTAACAGGAGTACGACTGACATTAAGTGATTTTGATAAGAAATCTTCATCAATTCTTTCGTTTGCTTCTAATTTACCAGAAATAATTAACTCCTTTAACTCATCATAAGCTTTGTCTTTTAAACTTTTCATATATAACTCCCTATTTTTTTATATTAATAGTATATAATATTTTTAAAAAAAAACCAATATCAAATAAAAAATTGTTCTTTTAGTGAACGATTATATTTTTTTATGATTAAATTTATAAAAAAAAACTTGCTTTTTACAGTTAAATATAATATATTTGTAATATAATACTGATATATCACAGAATAAGGAGAAAAAAATGTTAACTAGAGAAGAGTTAAATTTACCAAAATATGGAGAGAAAGTAATTCAATTTGGAGAGGGAAACTTTTTAAGATGTTTCTTTGATTGGCAATTAGACATAATAAATAAAAATACAGACTTAAACGCTGGAGTAGCGGTAGTAAGACCAATTGATTTTGATGCAGTACCACTATTAGATACTCAAGATGGATTATACACAGCAATAATTAGAGGAATAAATGAAAGTGGAGAGGTTGTTAAAGATTATACTATAATCTCATCTATAAATAGAGAGATACCTATTTATAAAAACTTCCAAGAGTATTTACAACTAGCTCATAACCCAGAGATGAGATTTATTGTATCTAATACAACTGAAGCTGGAATAGCTTTTAGTGCGGAGGATAAGTATGAGGATGCTCCTCAAAGTACATTCCCAGGAAAGTTAACAAGATTGATGCATGAAAGATTTGTAACTTTCAATGGAGATATGACTAAAGGATTTATTTTAATGCCATGTGAACTGATTGATTATAATGGTGAAGAGTTAAGAAAGATGGTTTTAAAATATGCTGATCTTTGGAACTTAGGAGAGGACTTTAAAAACTGGTTAATAAATGGAAATATCTGGTGTTCAACATTAGTTGATAGAATTGTAACAGGGTATCCAAGAGGAGAGAAAGAGGAGTTAACAAAAGAGTTGGGTTATGAGGATAACTTTATAACAACTGGAGAGTACTTCTATTTATTTGTAATTCAAGGGCCAAAAGATATATTAACAAAAGAGTTAAAGTTAGAGGGATTAAATCTAAATATATTAATAGTTGAAGATTTAAAACCATATAAAATGAGAAAAGTAGGAATATTAAACGGAGCACATACAGCTATGGTTCCAGTTTCATACCTATATGGAATAGATACAGTTAGAGAAGCTATGGAAAATGATGATATTAGAAACTTTATTGAATTAGCAATAGATGAGGAGATTATTCCAGCTTTAGATATGGATGAGAAGGAGTTAAAAGAGTTTAAAGATGCTGTAGTTAATAGATTTAAAAACCCATATGTAAAACATATGCTAATGGATATCTCATTAAACTCAATGGCTAAGTATAAATCTAGAATACTTCCACAAGTTTTAGAGACATACAAAAGAACAGGAAAACTGCCTAAGAAACTTCTATTCTCTTTAGCAGCTTTAATAAGATTCTATAAAGGTGTTAGAGAAAATGGAGATGCTATTCAGTTAAGAGATGACAAACACCATTTAGATATGTATGCAGATTTATGGAAAGAGAACAACTATGAAAACATAGCAAAATCTGTGTTAGGATTAGAAAATCACTGGGATATGGATTTAAATTCAGTGGAGGGAATGACTGAGTTAGTAGCAAAATATTTAGAAAATATAGATAAAAATGGAGTGAAAAAAGCTTTAGAAGAGGTTAAGTAATGAAAGAGTTTATAAAGATAAACACAAGGGATAACGTAGTTATCGCTTTAAAAAATTATAAAAAAGATGAAACTATAACTTTAGATGGAGATAGTTTAACATTGTTAGAGGACGTTTCTAAAGGGCATAAAATTGCCCTTGGAAACATCGAAAAAGATGAGGATGTAATAAAATATGGAATGCCTATTGGTCATGCAACGACACAGATAAAAAAGGGTGAATGGATACATACTCATAACACAAAGACAAATTTAAAAGAACTTAATAACTATGCTTACACACCAGAGTTTCAAGATAGAGTTCTAGACTTAGAAAAAAGAAGTGTAGAAGTTTATAAAAGAAAAAATGGAGATGTAGGAATAAGAAATGAGTTATGGATTGTTCCAACAGTTGGATGTGTAAATGGAATTGCTCAACTGATAAAAGATGAGTTTTTAAATGAGATTGGAGATATTCAAATAGACAATATCAATGTTTTAACTCATAACTATGGATGCTCACAACTTGGAGAGGACCATGTAAATACAAGAGTGATACTACAAAATACAGTTAAACATCCAAATGCTGGAGGAGTACTTGTTTTAGGACTAGGGTGTGAAAATAACCAAATTGGTGAATTTGAAAAAACTTTAGGAGAGTACGACAAAGATAGAGTTAAGTTTTTAGTAACTCAAGATGTTGAAGATGAAGTTGAAGCTGGAAAAAATATACTTTTAAAGTTATATGAAGAGATGCTTCAAGATAAAAGAGAACGTGCTAGTTTAAGTGAGATAAACTTTGGATTAGAGTGTGGTGGATCAGATGGACTTTCTGGAATAACTGCAAATCCAATGTTAGGAGAGTTTTCAGATTATATTGTTGCTCAAGGTGGAACAACAGTTTTAACTGAGGTTCCAGAGATGTTTGGAGCAGAGACTCTTCTTATGAAAAGATGTAAAAATGAAGAGATCTTTAAAAAGTGTGTATCACTGATAAATGATTTCAAGGAGTATTTTATAAAAAATGACCAAGAGATATATGAAAATCCATCTCCAGGAAACAAAGCTGGTGGAATCACAACTTTAGAGGATAAATCTTTAGGATGTACTCAAAAGTCTGGAGTTTCACAAGTTATAGATGTATTAAAGTATGGAGAGGTTTTAAAAGAGAAAGGTTTAAATCTTTTAAGTGCTCCTGGAAATGATTCAGTTGCTACTACAGCTCTTGCAGCAGCAAAGTGTCATATGGTTTTATTTACAACTGGAAGAGGAAATCCATATGGAGGATATGTTCCAACTGTAAAAATCTCTACAAATAGTGAATTATACAATAAGAAAAGAAGATGGATAGATTTTGATGCAGGAAGATTAGTATCAGAAGATATCACAATGGATGAACTACTAGAGGAGTTTATAGAGTATATAATTGAAGTAATAAATGGAAAAAAAGTAAACAACGAACTAAATAGATTCCAAGAGATTGCAATCTTTAAATCTGGAGTTACGTTATAATCAACAGGGGGCATCAATGAAAAGAATTATCGGTTTTCTAACTCTAATCCTAGTGTTTTTAACAGGATGTGGTAAGGGTGAGGAAACATCAACAAAGAAAATAAAGTTAGCACATGCTTTGACAGAGAGTCATCCAGTGCATTTAGCAATGGTTAAATTTGCAGAGGAAGTAAATGAAAAAACAGATGGAAAGATTGAGGTTTTAATATTTCCAAATGGACAGCTAGGTGGAGAAAGAGAGATCACTGAGCTAATGCAAGCAGGAGCTATTGATATTATAAAAACTAATGCAGGACCATTAGAGAGTTTTGCAAAGGAGTATTCAGTTTTACCACTACCATACTTATTTAAAGATATGGATCACAACTTAAGAGTATTAAAATCACCAATAGGTGAGGAGATTCTAGCAGCAACAGAGGATAGAGGATTTATAGGATTAACATTTTATAATTCAGGAACAAGAAACTTCTATACAAAGAAACCTGTTAGAAATACAAATGATTTAAAGGGAATGAAAATTAGAGTACAAACAAGTAAAACTATGGTAAGAATGACTAACCTTTTAGGAGGAAGTCCAACACCGTTAAGTTTTGGAGAGATTTATACAGCACTACAACAAGGTGTAGTTGATGGAGCAGAGAATAACTTAATCTCTTATGCTGAGTCAAAACACTATGAAGCAGCACCATATTTTACATTTGATGAGCACTCAATATCGCCAGATGTATTGGTTATGAATACAAAAACTTGGAACAAATTATCAAATGATGAGAAAGCTATAATAAAGACAGCAGCGTTAAACTCTTTTGACTATCAAAATGAGATATGGTCTGAAACAGAGGATAAGTTAATGGATTCTTTAAAAGATAAGGGCGTAGAGTTTTTCCAAGTGGACAAAACAGAGTTCGTAGAGAAAGTTCAACCTCTTTATGATGAAGTTACAAAAGACTCATTAATTAAAGATTATATTGAAAGAATAAGAAATTTTGAATAGTAGGAGAAAAAATGGATAGATTAAGAGGGTATATAAATAGAGTTATATTTATAGTAAGTGCGCTACTATTAACAGTTATGGTAGCAACTGTAGCTTGGCAGGTAACATCGAGATATGTATTTAATTCGCCAAGTATTTTTACAGATGAACTTGCTAGATTTTTATTAATGTGGATAGGAATGCTTGGAACTACTTATGCTTTTGGTTCTAAAGCTCACCTTTCAATGGATTATCTACATACTTTTTTAAAAGTAGATACAGTAAAAATTATAAAGATAATACTTCCAATATTAAGCATCATTTTTATGGGATTTGTTATGGTTTGGGGTGGAACGCTACTAACTTTAAATACAATGAAGCAACTATCACCAGTATTATATGTTCCTATGGGAGTTGTATATTCAATACTTCCAATAACTGGAGTTATAAATGTATTCTATTTCATAACTTATATAGGAGATGAATTAGCAGTAAAAGGGAGTGATAGATAGTGGGAGTTAATATAGGAATAGTAGCAATTGCACTATTTGCAAGTTTCTTTGTATTTTTAATTTTAGGACTTCAAGTATCAGTAGGAATAGGGTTAGCATCATTTATAGCAATACTTTTATCACTACCACTTGATATGACAATAATAGCATCAGCTCAAAAGATGATAACTGGACTAGATAACTTTGCGTTATTGGCAATACCATTTTTCATACTTTCAGGAAATATAATGAATAATGGTGGTATAGCAATAAAATTAGTTAACTTTGCTAAACTAATCGGGGGAAGATTGCCAGGATCGTTAGCTCAGGTAAATATTTTAGGAAATATGTTATTCGGAGCTATATCTGGTTCAGCAGTTGCAGCAGAAGCAGCTATTGGAGGAACAATATACCCGCTACAGAAAAAAGAGGGATATGATCCAAAATACTGTGCAGCAGTAAACATAACATCTTGTCCAACAGGACTACTTATTCCACCTAGTAATGTACTTATAGTATTTGCATTAGTTAGTGGTGGAACTTCTATTGGAGCTCTATTTATAGCTGGATATTTACCAGGAATAGTTATGGGATTAGGGATTATGATTTTAGCATATATATTTGCTAAAAAGAATAACTACCCTGTAGAACCAAAACCAGAGATGTCTTTGGTTATAAAAACAACTTTAGATGCACTACCAAGTTTACTTTTAATTATAGTTGTTATTGGGGGAATCATAAAAGGTGTATTTACAGCTACTGAAGGATCAGGAATTGCGGTAATATACACACTAGTTTTATCTTTAATCTACAAAAACTTAAATGCAAAAGTTATAAAAAAGATTTTAGATGAAACAATTAAGATGACAGGAATCATCATGTTTTTAATGGCAGCTTCAAGCATTATGTCTTGGGCTTTGGCGTACTCTCAAATTCCTCAGTATATAACAAATCTACTGCTTGGAATTTCAGATAATAAATATGTTATTTTACTCATCATAAATATGTTACTATTAGTTGTTGGAACATTTATGGATATGACACCAGCTGTGCTTATATTCACACCAATATTCCTACCTGTGGTAACATCTTTAGGAATGCATCCAGTACATTTTGGAATCTTAATGGTTTACAACCTTTGTATAGGGCTTTGTACACCACCTGTTGGAAATGCACTATTCTTAGGTTGTGCCATTGCAGATTTGAAAATAGAGGAGATAATAAAAACGATTTTACCATACTTTATTGTAATGTTAATAGGACTTCTGCTAGTAACTTATATACCAGCAATAAGCTTATTCCTACCTAAAGTATTTGGATTAATATAAAACTAAAAATGGAGGAGTTAAAGATGAAAAAGTTTATGTGTGAAGATTTTCTATTAAATAGTGATATAGCAAAGACACTGTATCATGAGTATGCAAAAGATATGCCAATTTATGATTACCACTGTCATTTAAATCCAAAAGAGATATATGAGAATAAAAAATATAGATCTATAACTGAGATTTGGTTAGGTGGAGATCACTACAAATGGAGAGCAATGAGAAGTAATGGAGTTTCTGAGGACTATATTACTGGAGATAAAGAGGATAAAGAGAAGTTTATGAAATGGGCTGAAACAATGGATGAGTGTTACGGAAATCCACTGTTTCACTGGACTCACTTAGAGTTAAAAAAATTCTTTGGAATAGATACAATTCTTTCTAAAGAAACAGCTGAAGAGATTTGGGAAAAGACAAATGAGATGTTACAAAAAGATGAGTTTACAGCTAGAGAGTTAATAAAAAAAGCTAATGTAAAAGCACTTTGTACAACGGATGATCCATTAGATTCATTAGAGTACCATATAGCTTTAAAAAAGGAGAATGACTTTGAAGTTGTTGTAAACCCAGCATTTAGACCAGATAAAGGGTTCAATATAGAGAAAGATGACTTCTTACCTTGGTTAGAAAAATTAGAAGGGTTACATGGAAAAGAGATTGATTCATTAGCTGAGTTTAAATTAGCTTTAGGAGAGAGAATAGACTTTTTCCATGAAGTTGGATGTAGAATATCAGATCACGCTTTAGACCCTGTTGTTTTTGTAATGGGAGAAGAGGATGAAGTGGATGATATATTCAATAAAAGAGTTCAAGGTGGGACTTTAACTTCAGAAGAGGCTAAGATGTTTAAAACAAACATTATGATGTTCTTAGGAAGAGAGTATAATAAAAGAGGTTGGGTAATGCAACTTCATATGGGAACTATTAGAAATAACTCAACTAGAATGTTTAAAAAGTTAGGTCCAGACACTGGATTCGACTGTATTGCAGATGATATTTTTGTACATTCACTATCAAAATTTTTAGATGCTTTAGATGATACAAATGAGTTACCAAAAACAATACTATATAATTTAAATCCTAGAGAAAATGAGACTTTAGGAACATTAATAGGATGTTTCCAAGGAGGGGGAATTCCAGGAAAGATTCAATTAGGATCTGGATGGTGGTTCCTAGATCAAAAGGATGGAATGATAAAGCAGATGACAGCTTTAGCTAATTTAGGATTACTTTCAAGATTTGTTGGAATGCTAACAGATTCAAGAAGTTTCCTATCTTACACAAGACATGAGTATTTCAGAAGAATACTTTGTAACCTACTTGGGGAGTGGGTAGAAAATGGAGAGATTCCAAATGATGTAGATAAATTGGGGAAAATGGTTCAAAATATATGTTATAACAATATTGAGAACTATATAGTTAAAGAATAGATAAAAAATGGAGAAACTAGTTTTAGTTTCTCCATTTTTGTAATCTCAATTAATCTTACATTAGAAATATGGTATACTTTATAGTATAAAGTTAAAATATAAGTTTTAATGGGGGATATATGAAATATGAATTTATAAGTAATACTAACTTAGAAAATAATGGAAATTTATATAGATATATAGAAAATGGATTTAAAAAAGCTAAAAGTTTCTATTTCTCTGTGGCGTTTATTAACTTTGCAGGAGTACAAATAATTTTAGATATTTTGAAAAAAAGTGAAAAACATAATATAAAAGGTAAAATTTTAACAACAAACTATCTTCATTTTACAGAACTAAAATCTATAGAGTTTTTAAAAAGATTTAAAAATATAGAGGTTAAATTTTTTGATAGTGACAAGATGGAAGGGTTTCATACTAAGGGGTATATATTTGAGTATGAAAACTGTTATAAAGCTATAATTGGGTCGTCTAATCTTACTAAAAGTGGACTTAAAAGTAATATTGAATGGAACACAGCAGTTACTACAGAAAAAAATAGTGACTTTATAAAAGGGGTTTTAAATGAATTTAATTACCTTTGGGAAAAGGGTGTTGAAAATGTAAATCCATATATAGTTTCATATGTAAAAAAAGAGGAGATAGTTGTAAGAAAAAAAGTTAGAGATGAATATTTTTTAGCAGCAGAGGACCATGATTTTGGAATTTATAAAGAATCAGATATAAAACCAAATTATATGCAAGAGATAGCTTTAAAAAACTTAGAAACAACTAGAATGTATGGAGAGACAAGAGCTCTTTGTATTGCAGCTACAGGAACAGGGAAAACATACTTAGGTGCTTTTGATGTAAAGGCATTTAAAGCTAATAAGTTGCTTTTTATAGTTCACAATGAAGAGATCTTAAAATCTGCTATGGAAACTTTTAAAAATATTTTACCTGAAAAAACTATGGGATTTTTTACAGGAAATAAAAAAAATATAGATAGAGATTATATTTTTGCTACTATACAAAGTTTAAATAATAGATACCAAGAGTTTAGTGAGGATGAGTTTGATTATATAATAGTTGATGAAGCTCATCATACAACTGCTAAAAGTTATGAGAAGGTTATAAATTATTTTAAACCTAAGTTTTTATTAGGATTAACAGCTACACCTGAAAGATGTGACGGTGGAAATATATATGAAATTTTTCATATGAATGTCCCTGTGGAGATTCGTTTACAAGAAGCTCTAGATAGAAAGCTTGTAACACCATTTCATTATTATGGAGTCAAGGATATATCAGATGTAAACTTAGAAGGAATAGATTTAAACGATATTCCAGCAGTGACTAAAGCATTAAATTTGGAAAAAAGAGTGGACTTTATTATAAAGAAGATGAATTTTTATGGATATAGTGGAGAGAGAAGAAAAACTCTAGGATTCTGTGTTTCTGTTGAACACTGCGAATATATGACTAAAGAGTTTCTAAAAAAAGGGATAAAAGCAGCAACTATAACAGGAAATCATGGAAAAGATTTGAGAGAGGATATAATAAAAAAATTCAAAGAGACAGAGGATTTGGAAGTTATATTTACAGTTAATATTTTTAATGAAGGAATAGATATTCCGTGTATAAATAGTATTTTAATGCTAAGACCAACAGCTTCACCAATTATATTTACACAGCAGTTGGGAAGAGGGCTAAGACATTATGAAAACAAGGAGTTTTTAACAGTTATAGATTTTATAGGAAACCATTCTAGAGCTTTTTTAATTGCATTGGCACTGATGGGAAGAAAAGGTTATGATAAAGAGAGTATAAAAATAGCTGTAAAAAGGGATTTTGATAACTTATCTAAAACTATTCATGTAAAGATGGAAGAGATTTGTAAACAAGAGATATTGAAACAACTAGACAATGAAAACTTTAATAGTTTAAAGTATTTAAAAGCTGAGTATGATGAGTTTAAAGATTACTTAAAGGGAAGAGTTCCAAGACCATTAGATTTTATTGAGTATGAGGATGCTCCTAATTTTTATAAATACGTAAGACTTCAAAAATCATATTTAGATTTTTTAGCTAAAGTAAAGGATAATCTGTTTTCATTAAACGAAAAAGAGAGAGTAGTTATTCGTGAGATAGAAAGATTTTTGCCTATAAAAAGAGTGTATGAGTTTGCAATAATTCGTGAGTTAATAGCAAAGAATCAAGGATTATCAAAAAGTAATATTTTAGGAGTAGTAGGAAAATATATTGAGATATCTGATATTAAGCATACTCTTGATACCGTAGATCATGCTATGGGATATTTAAATGGAGATTATTATGATTCACAAGATTTGAAAAGATGTGGAAAGCTTTTTAAAGTTTCTGGTGAAACTATAGAGAAAACAGAATTGTTAAATGAAGTTTTAAAAAATAAAGATATAAAAGATTATATTTTAGAAGTTTTAGATTATGGACTTTTAAAATATAAAGAAAGTTTTGGAACAGAGGATTATGGTTTTCCATTTTTAAAGTTATATGAAAACTATTTTATGAAAGATGTTGCACTATTATGTAATTATGATAAAAAACATAGTGCTTTTAGAGGAAGTGGACTTTTAAAAAAAGATAAGGATTATTTTGTGTTTATAGATTTACATAAAGATGAGAATATAAAAGAGAGCATAAAGTATAAAGATAAAATATTAGATAGATATCATTTTCAATGGGAAACTCCCAATGCCACTAGAGTAGATAGTGAAATAGGAGAGAGAATAGTTAAAAATAAAGAGAAAGATATAAAAATTCATATTTTTGTGAGAAAATGTAAAGAGAGTGATAGTGTAGTTCAGCCATATATTTATATAGGAAAAGGGGATTGTATAGCTTATAAGGGAAGTAAACCTATAACAACAACTTTAAAATTAGAGAATCCACTTTCTAAAGCTATATATATTGAACTTACTGAAAGAGTAGAAAAAACGCTACAAGTAGCAGAAGTAGGAGAAATTAATGAAAAAAATTATTGAGGTAGTAGGAGCTATTTTAGAAAATCCAAATGGTGATATATTTTGCGCTATGAGGCCAAAAGATAAAACTTTCCCAGGGATGTGGGAGTTCCCAGGTGGTAAGATTGAAGAGGGAGAGGAACCTAAAAGAGCTTTAGAAAGAGAAATCAAAGAGGAGTTAAATATAGATATAAGAGCGGATAAACTTTTTGATGAAGTTCAAAAAGAGTATGAAGAGTTTGTTATAAAATTATCTACTTATAATTGTACAGTTTTAGATTTCTCAGAGTTTAAATTAATAGAGCATCAAGAGTTTAAGTGGATGGAAAAAGAGTCGTTAATGACTTTAGATTGGGTTCCAACAGACATTCCAACTGTAGAAAAGTTAGTGAAATTATAAAAAAAAGAGCTAATTAGCTCTTTTTTAAATTACTTCGAATCTCTCTGATTTTGTAACAAAGAATAATAGTTGAAGCTACAGCAACAATGGAGTTAGCAATTATAATAGGTAAATCATTTAAATAAAAACCATATAAAACCCAAAGTAAAACTCCAGTTACAAATAAGATATACATAGTTAGTGATATACTTTTTGTATCTTTACTTTTTATAACCTGTATAACTTGAGGAAAGAAGGCAATAGTAGTTAGTGTAGCCGCTATTATACCTATAATTCTCATTTACAGTTCATCTCCATTTGAAGAGATAACATTTTTATACCAGTTAAATGATTTCTTTTTAGATCTTTTTAAAGTTCCATTCCCATCATCATCTTTATCAACATAGATAAACCCATATCGCTTACTCATTTGCCCAGTTCCAGCACTAACTAAGTCAATACATCCCCAAGGTGTATATCCTAAAAGATTAACGCCATCTTTAACTCCCTCTTTCATTTGTTCAATATGTTGTCTTAAATAATCAATACGATAGTCATCATTTATAGATCCATCAGTTTCAATTTTATCAATGGCACCAAGACCATTTTCAACTATAAAAAGTGGCTTATTGTATCTATCATATAATTCATTCATAGTTATTCTAAGACCTGTAGGGTCAATAGTCCATCCCCATTCAGATTCTTTTAAGTATGGATTTGTTAAAGAGGCAAAAGCATTTCCATCTTTGATATTTTTCATAACTTCAGGGTCAGCACTTCTAAGTCTACTAGAGTAATAACTAAATCCAATATAATCAACAGTATGTTCTTTTAATATTTTTTTCTCATCTTCACTGATTTCAAGGGTAACTCCAAGTTCCTCAAGCATTCTTTTTGAGTAAGATGGATATTCACCTTTAGATTGTACATCTATAAAGAAATAATTTTCTCTATTGGCAGCTTGTGCAGCTAAAATATCATTTGGGTTACAAGTATTAGGATAAACAGTTCCTGCAGCTAGCATACATCCAATCATATTTTCAGAATCAATTTCATGACCAATCTTTGTAGCTAAAGCACTTGCAACAAGCTGATGATGAGCACTTTGATACATAACTTGCTTTTTATTTTCCCCCTCTTCAAAAACAAGGCCACCACCAAAAGATGGAATGTGCAAAATAATATTAATTTCATTAAAAGTCATCCAATACTTAACTTTACCTTTATATCTTTTAAAAAGAACTTCGCAATATCTAGCGTAAAAATCAATTAATCGTTTATCTTTCCAACCGCCATATTTTTTAGTAAGTTCTAAAGGAGTATCAAAATGATTTATAGTTATAACAGGTTCTATATTATTTTTTATAAGTTCATCAATTAAAGCATCATAGAATTTTAGACCTTCTTCATTAGGTTCTAAATTATCACCATTTGGGAAAATTCTAGCCCAACAAATAGAGGTTCTTAGACACTTAAATCCCATCTCTTTAAAAAGCTTTATATCCTCTTTAAATTTATGAAAAAAATCTATAGAAATATGTGATGGATAGTATCCATAATCTGTATTCATAGCTTTTTTTACATCCTCTAAAGCTTCATTTCTTAATTTTGGTCCCCCAGGTAAGATATCAACAGGAGATAAACCTTTTCCATTTTCTAGATATGCTCCCTCACATTGATTAGCAGCAATAGCTCCTCCCCATAAAAAATCTTTAGGTAAAGTATTTTTCATTTTTTCCCTCCAATTAATATTTATATCTTTCAATTGAGTTATGAAATTGTGGTAAATAATCCCAGTTTTCTCTAATAATCTCATCTAATATAGTTTTAGCAACAGCTCCACTTGTAACTAGGGGATTTACAGTTAAAGCTTGTAATGCCTTTCCATAATTTCCAGTAACAGCAGCTTCAATTGTAAGTTGTTCAAAGTTTTTCATAAGTTGTAAGATACCCCTAGCTTCAATAGGCATAGGTTTTTGTGGATATGGTTTAACACCGTCTTTATATACCTTAGCTGACACTTCAACAGCACACCCTTCAGGTAAACAATCAATAAGACCATTCTCATTTTTTGTTGAAACAACAATAGTAGTTCCTTTATCATTATAGATTGAATTTATAAGTTCACAAGCAGCATCGGAATAATACTGACCACCTCTTTGTTCAAGTTGCTTTGGTTTTACTTTTAAATCTGGATCTTTATAAAGTTCAAATAACTCATTTTCTACTTTTTTAACTTGCTCTCCACGAGTTCCTTTTCCAGTTCTAATTTCTTCTAATTGATCAGCTAACATCTCATCAGTTAAATAATAGTATTTATGATATGCACAAGGTATCATATTTAAATCCATGATTTGTTCTCTTATCCAAGGTTTTCCATGTCTTAAATTTGCTGGAAGATTTTCAATATCTGTTAAAATTTTAGAAAGAGCTTCCTCAGTTCTATCGACACCATTGTGAAGGACTTGTCTACCCCAGAAAAAGTGATTTAATCCACCACAAATAAGTTCAATCTCTTCATCAGGAACTTGTAAAGCATCTGTAACAGATTTTCTAACACCTATAGGAACATTACAAAGACCAGCAACTTTAATATTAGGATAGTATTTTAAAACTGATTCAGTAACCATACCACTTGGATTAGTAAAGTTTACAAGCCAAGCATTGGGACAAAGTTCAGTCATATCTTTGCAAATGTCTAAAATAACAGGTATAGTTCTAAGAGCTTTTGCAAAACCACCAGCACCATTTGTTTCTTGTCCAATCATTCCATATCTTAAAGGAATTCTTTCATCTCTTATTCTAGCAGCTAATAGACCAACTCTAAATTGAGTGGTTACAAAATCAGCATCTTTAAGAGCTTCTCTTCTATCTAAAGTTAAATAAATTTTCATTTTATCTTCTAAACCAGCTTCTTTAACCATTCTTTTAGCTAAGCTTCCAACTATTTCTAGTTTATCTTTTCCATCTTCAATATCAACTAACCAAAGTTCTTTAATAGGTAGCTCGTTGTATCTTTTGATAAATCCTTCAACTATCTCAGGTGTATAAGATGACCCACCACCAATTGTAACTATTTTAACAGGGTTTTTCATAATTTATCCTCCTTAAAATTATATCTCTTCTAATAATGACTCTAAACTATCCTCTTTTTTTACATCACTTTCATCAGCAGCTAATTGTGCATCATAAATTTTAAAGAAAGGATAGAAAATAACTATAGATAAAATAATACTAAAAATATTAAGTAAAACTACAGAAATTGAGAAACCAGATGATAAAAAACCAGCAATAATAGGTGGTGTAGTCCAAGGAACCATAACAAATGGTATTTTAACTAAATCCCACTTCATTAAAAACCAACTAATAATCGTTATAATAACAGGATTTAATATAAATGGAACTATAAGTAATGGATTCATAACTATAGGAGTTCCAAAAATAACAGGTTCATTAATGTTAAATAGTGATGGTGTTATAGATAACTTTCCAACCTCTTTTAATTGTTTAGAACGAGCTCTAAAAAGCATTAATAGAACAAATCCAATTGTAGATCCACTTCCACCAATTTTAATTGTCATATCTGTAAAAGCAGCACTTGAAATAATATAACCATTAGAGTAGATATTTTCAATTCCTTGAGCAGCCAAAGACGCATTGTGAAGAGTGTTTTCAAGCCAGATAGGGTCCATAATTCCGCTTACAATTGTAGCTCCATGTATCCCTGCACACCAAAGAATAGTTGTTAAAAGAACAGCTGTAAGTTGTCCAACTAATGATGTACTAGCAAATCTTAAAGGTGTACCAACAATTACATTTACAGCATCGTGGAAGTTAGCAAAACTTGTATTTGCTAAAATTGCTGTAACTATTCCCCAGAAACTAATTACAATAACACCAGGAATTAATGACATAAAAGTTTTTGATATAGCAGGAGGTACACTTTCAGGAAGAGTTATAACCAGTCCTCTTTTTAAAACCTTATTAACAAATTCAACAGTAACAATAGCTATAATAACCCCTGTAAACAGGCTTTTAGCTCCTAAATATCCCATACTTATATTTCCATTTACTGCTGAAGGAATCATAGTAACGAAGAAACTTGAAACAGCAATAATTGCATTTGATAAGGCTAATTCATGCATTCCGTAACCAACAGTTAATCTATAAGCAACAGCTAAACACGCGACCATTCCAACAATACCAAAACAAGCATCAGATATAAATGAGAAGTATCTTCCAATTCCACTACTAGCTATAAAACTTGAATATCCAGGAAGAGGCAAGAAACTTAAAATCAGGAAAAGTGATCCTACTATAGTAAGAGGCATAGTAGCAACTACTCCATCTTTAATAGCAACAACATGTCGTTGAGCAGCTATTTTATTAGCTGTAGGTATAAAATGTTTATTTAAAAATATATTGAAACCATTAAATATTTTCATATATAACCTCCTAAATTTATTGTGCGTTTGCTTTTTTAAACTCTTTTATTGCTAAGATTGCATCTTTTAAAACTCCTAAACCATCCATCATTCCATATTTTTGTGTATTTATAGTAACAACTGGAAATCTTCCATCAGCAAGTTCAATCATTTTATTTTCTAAAAATTTAATTTGTGGTCCTAATAATAATATGTTTATATCATTAAAGTGGCTAGGGGCTTGTATTTCAGGAACTGCTTTTATATCTGCTTCTAATTTATGTTCTGCTGCAACTTTTTTCATTTTGTTAACTAATAGACTTGTTGACATACCTGCATTACATGCTAATAAAATTTTAATCATAATAATAACCTCCGAATATATTTTTATTTTTCAAATTTTGTTCTGTTCTTAGTTCTAAGATACCATTTTTTAACAAAATAAGTCAATTTTCTAAAAAAAAGCTATTATTTTCGTCTGCTTTAATTTATAATAATTATATGATTTCAAAAAAAAAATATTATTTTCGTTTGATTTAATAAAAATATTAGAAAAAAA
>NZ_KI518101.1 GCF_000479045.1 Cetobacterium somerae ATCC BAA-474 | reverse complement strand
ATTTGTTTCTTTAATAAAAAATTCATTGAGTTGAGATTTCTCTTTTAACATATTACTTTGTTTGGAATATCTATTACAAATATTATCTCTTAAATTATTAATTCTAGATATTTCTTCATGAAGTTTCTTATCACCAATTGATATTTGAATCTCTTTAAACTCTTTTTCTAATTTTAAAAGAGACTCACTAACACTTTTAAGTTCTCTATTTATTCTAGACATAGAATTTAAATGTAATAACTTTTTAGAAAATGTTGTATATGAATCTTTTTCTATTTGTAACCTAATTCTTTTATTGTCTAAAACTCTATATTCTTTCATAGCTTTAAAGTATCTTCCTTTACTTAAACTATTTAAAGCTAAGCGTTCTATATCTTCAAATTTTATAGATTTAAAATAATTATAAATCTCAAATGATTTTGAAGCTTTTAAATTGATTTTAAGCCTTTCTGATTCAACTCTGGATAAATAACTCTCAAAAGTCACTTCTTTAGCCTTAAAAATGGTTTTACGCAGTATTTCGACGGTTATTTTTCTATCTAACAGAATAGATTCTTGCAACTCTTTTTCTTTTAGCAATTTTGACTCTATACTTTTTTCAATTCTAAT
>NZ_KI518100.1 GCF_000479045.1 Cetobacterium somerae ATCC BAA-474 | reverse complement strand
ATTTTATGTCTACAAACTTATTCTAACACCAAGTATTTTTAAAAGCAATATAATGCTTTTGAAATTAATATTACCATTAGGAATATCATTTTTTACATTCCAACAACTTTCTTTTATTATTGATAACTATAAAAGAAGGAATTTAAAAAAGTATGATTTTTTAAGTTATTGTCTATTTGTTACATTTTTTCCTCAATTAATAGCAGGGCCAATAGTATCTCCGGAAGAAATGATACCGCAGTTTGAAAATAAAAAAAATAAAGCAATAAATTATGAAAATATGAGTAAAGGATTGTATTTATTTTCAATTGGATTAGCTAAAAAAGTACTTTTAGCAGATTCTGTTTCTCCATTTGTAGATGCTGGATTTGATAAAATGACAAGTTTAACATTTATAGAAGCATGGTTAACATCAATTTCATATACAATTCAGCTTTATTTTGATTTTAGTGGGTATTGTGATATGGCAATGGGAGTGGCTTTAATGTTTAACATAATTCTTCCATTAAATTTTGATTCACCATATAAATCTACAAATATACAAGAATTCTGGAAAAAATGGCATATGACATTGGGAAGATTTTTAACTAATTATTTATATATTCCTCTTGGAGGAAATAAAAGAGGAGAATTAAAAACTTTAAGGAATTTACTGATTGTTTTTCTTGTAAGTGGAATATGGCATGGTGCGGGATGGAATTTTTTAATTTGGGGAGGATTTCATGGAATTTCTATATTAATTCATAGAACATGGAAAAATTTTGGAATGAAGATGCCTAAAATTTTAGGATGGATAATTACAATGTTTTTAATAAATATTTTTTGGATATTTTTTAGAGCTAATAATATAGAAAAAGCTTTAAAAATTATAAAAGGAATGGGGAATATAAATTCATTATCTGAAGGAATATCAATTAATTATAAAATGTCAATAATTTCTATTTTAGATAATAAAATAAGTTTAGCAATATTGATTTTAGGTATAATAATAGTTTTTTTATTAAAAAATAGCATCTTTAAGGTTAATAAATTTAATTTTAAAGTGAATAGTCTCATTGAGCAATCGTTTTATTTATTAGGAAGTATTTTATTTTTAAATAGAATAGCTAGCTTTTTGTACTTTAATTTTTAGGAGTGAGTTTTTATATGCAAAAAAATTTTTTTTATTTAGGAATAGGTTTGTTACTTGGAGGTTTGTTATTATTAGCATTATTGGTATTTAAGATTGATCCACTTCAGCAATTTGGGAGTAATGAGTATGGTAAAGGAGAGCAACGATTATTAAATCCAGGAATAGCAAAAAATTATAATTATAAAGTTGCTGTAATAGGGACTTCGACTTCTGAAAATATATTGAAAAAAGATTTAGAAAGATTATTTAACAAGGAGGCAATTAATCTTTCAATTTCTGGATCAACAAATTATGAACAAAGAAGATTATTAGAAATAATATTACAAGCGAAAAAAGTGAATACTATAATATATGGGCTTGACGTTTTTAGTTACAATACAGAATTGAATGAAAGTAGAGTTCCATTGCAAGAGTTCGTTTATAAAGATTCGAAAATAGCAAAAATTAAATATTTATATAATTTTGAAATTTTGAAAAATGTTTTAAAAGGAATTATAGAGGAAAAAAATTACAATTGGTTAGAAAGTTATAGTTATTGGGGAGATAATCATACTTATTTAAAAGATAAAGTACTTAATTTTAATTCTGACACTCCATGGGGATTTCAAAATACTAATGAGTTATCTGAATTAAAAAAAGGATATTCTTATAAAAAAATGAAAGAGAATTTTGATGAATTTTATAAACTAATTGAATTTAATCCGCAAGTTGAATATAAAATATATTTTCCACCATATAGTTCTATTTGGTGGTATTTTGTTGAAAAATATAATTGCTTAGAAGATATTTTAAAATTCAAATATTATGTTATAAATAAATTAAAAAATCAAAAAAATGTGGCAGTTTATGATTTTCAATTTAAAGAAAATATAACTGATAATTTGGATAATTATAAAGATGTTATACATTATGGACCAATGATAAATAAAGAAATAATAGTCACAATTAAAAATACTCCTAATTTATTAGAAGAAAATCCTGACTTAAATTATGAAATTAGACAAAAAAGAGAATATATAAAATTAATAAAAGAAAAATATAATTTAT
>NZ_KI518099.1 GCF_000479045.1 Cetobacterium somerae ATCC BAA-474 | reverse complement strand
GGAACTACTTCATCTTCGGATGGGATGCGTATGCAATTAGGAGTTACATCGCTTCATGCTGATTCTAATCCTCACTATGGGACTGGAAAAGGTGCTACTATTTATAGATTTACAAGTGACCAATTTTCATCTTTCTATACGAAAGTAATTAATACAAATTCTAGAGATGCTACTCATGTTTTAGATGGGCTTTTAAATCATGAAACTGATTTAAATATATTAGAACACTACACAGATACAGCTGGATATACTGATCAAGTATTTGGACTTACTCATCTTTTAGGATTCAGATTTGCTCCTAGAATACGTGATTTATCCGATGTAAAATTATTTTCTTTAAGTGAAACAAAGGTATCCAAAAATCTTGAAAGTATTTTAAAGGGCAAAATTAATGAAAAGATTATAAAAGAAAATTATGATGATGTTTTAAGATTAGCATCCTCAATTAGAGAAGGTAAAGTTAGCTCTTCACTAATATTAAGTAAATTAGGATCTTACTCTCGGCAAAATAGTATT
>NZ_KI518098.1 GCF_000479045.1 Cetobacterium somerae ATCC BAA-474 | reverse complement strand
CTTTTCCTCTTATATCTTCTTTCATTAATTCTATTTCATTAAATAATAACTCATTTTTTTCTAATTTTTCTATCTCTAATAAAAAATTATAAAATACCAAACTATTTTCTAACCAATCGCCCTCTTTATTTGTTATACTTTTATAAGATTCTTGAATATCCTCTTTAACTTTTATAAAATTATTTCTTAATAAGGTTTTAGCATCACTGTTCTCTTTCAAATTAGATAATTTTATATAATAATAATATGTAAACATATTTTGAATACTATCGCCTCTATCAAAGTTAAACTCTGGAATTAATCTTTCTCTATTTAATATACCATTTAAATATATGACTTTCAATTGCTCCATATACTTTGCTCTACTCATGTTCATATTTAAACTGTTTTGATTACTAAAAGATATCAAATAAAGTTTTTTTATTTGGTTGATAACTGTATCTCTTAAATAATAATATTTTTTATTAAAGTTATCCCAAAACTTCTGTTCTCTAGCCATAACTTCTGCAAAAGAAATATTTGAAAATCTTGGTTTCTTTTTACTAAATACTATTTCTAAAGAATCATCTTTTTTGTTCTCAATATCTTTTACCAAGTATATTCGTTCATTTAATCCTTTTAATAAAGTAGTTTCTAATGACTTTACTTTAAAATTTTCAAAATCTCTTTCTGTTGCTACAAGAATATTAGATTTGTCATCTTTAGAAAAATTCAACATATCATATTTATAATATCCATCTTTATTTTCAACATTTCCTTCTAAGATTAACGGAGAAAACTTGTAAACTAACTTATATGGTTCATTCCATTTAACACCATTTAAATTAGTATAAATAAACATATCATTCTTGTTTTCATTAGATAATACTATATATGATTCCACAATATTATTGTTTATATTGTATTTCATATAAAAAATATTCTTACCATCTATAAATTTTGTTTGTGTATAGTAATTTCTTGCTCTATATATTTTATAATCTTTTATTAATAATATTTGTAAATTTGATAGTACATCCTTACTAAACTCTCTAGCCTTTACATTTGTTAAAATATTATTTTTGCCATCATAAAAAAGAGCTATCTCACCATTTGTGATGAGATAGTTCGCTCTCAATATTGAAGATACAAATAAAATTAGTAATATTATTCTCTTCATAGTGCCTCTTTTTAATAGTCACTTTCAGGAGAAATTAAAACTCTTTTATATTTATCAAATTCTTTTAAAAGTTGTTGAATTCCATTTACAACTGCATTTAAAGGATCTTCTGCAACAGTAACCTCTAAACTTAAGCTTTCAGCTATTCTCTTATCAATTCCTCTTAATAGAGCTCCTCCTCCAGCTAAATAGATTCCTTTTCTTTTTATATCAGAAGATAATTCTGGTGGAGTTTTTTCAAGAATACCTTTTATCTCTTCTATTATTAAAACTACAGCTTCTTCTAAAGCTTCTGCAATTTCAGATGAATAAACTTTTACATTTTTAGGTAATCCACTTAATGCGTTTCTTCCGCTAATTTCAATAAAAATATCCTCTTCTAAATCTGTTACTGCTCCAACTGCAATTTTTATCTCTTCAGCTGTTTTTTCACCAATAAATAGGTTATGCTTCTGTCTAATGTAATCTATGATTAAAGAATCAAATTTATCTCCAGCTATTTTTAAAGATGACGTTTTCACTATTCCTGCTAAAGATATTACTCCAATTTCAGTAGTTCCTCCACCAATATCAACAACCATATTTCCTTCAGGTTCAAATATATTTAATCCAATTCCTATCGCTGCTGCCATAGGCTCTTCTATTAAATAAGCTTCTCTTGCTCCAGCTTCTCTTGTTACATCCATAACGGCTCTTTTTTCTACTTGAGTTACTCCAGCTGGAACACATATAATAACTCTTGGACTTGATAAACTTTTTCCTCTATTTACAATTTTATAAAACTCTCTTAACATCTTTTCAGTTATTTCATAATCTGCAATAACTCCGTTTTTAAGAGGTCTTATAGCTTCAACTGTATGAGGTGTTCTTCCTATCATTTGTTTAGCTTTATCTCCAACTTCAAAAATATCTTTTGTTTTTGTATTAATAGCTACAACTGATGGAGCATTCATTATGATTCCTTTATTTTTCACACAGATTAATGTATTTGAAGTTCCTAAATCTATTCCTAAATCATCTGAAAATATTCCTAAAACTTTTCCAAATATTTTTTTCATTACAACTCTCCTTAAATTAATTTATATTTTATTTAAACTTTCTATTGGTATTTTTAAATTGTTTAAAGTTTTTATAAAATGATTTATTGGAAACCCCATAATTGCAAAGAAATCTCCATCTATTTTATCTACAAAAATTGAACCTAATCCCTGAATTCCATAAGCTCCAGCTTTATCCATAGGCTCTCCACTCTTTATATACCATTTTATCTCTTCATCACTTATCTGCTTAAAATAAACTGTGCTCTCTACAGAATTTGTTATTTTTATATTTTTCTCTAGATTTATTAATGTATAAGCCGTTATCACTTCATGATTTTTTCCAGATAGAGATTTTAACATTTTTTCAGCATCCATTTCACTCTTAGGTTTTCCCAAAATTTTCCCATCTATTACAACAACTGTGTCAGCTCCTACAACAAACTCTTTTGGATTTTCTACAGCTACTGCCATAACCTTTTTTAAAGAAATATCTTTTATTTGTTCCACAATCTCTACTTTATCACTTATTTCTTCTATATCCTTACTTTTAATTTGCAGTTGAAATCCCAACTGTGCTAATATCTCTTTCCTTCTCGGGGATTTGGATGCTAATATCATCGTCTTCATCTATCCTTTCTATATCATTTTCTTTATCTTCTTCATTTTCTACAACTATATTTTCTAAGTTTTCTTCAAATTCTTGAGAAATATTTACTTGTAATATCAAATCATTTTCAGGGACTTCCTCTAAATTGGCTTCTTTTACTTCCATTTCTAAAAGATCTTTCTCCTGATAAGCTTTTTGGATATTACATATTTCATCATAGATATCTTTTTCTAGCTTAGCTTGTTTCTCTAACCTAATTTGCTCCTCTTTTAATCTTCTTTCCTCTTTAATTCTAAGAATTTGTCCTTTAAAAAAATTAATAACTGATAAAATTAATTTTCTTATCATTTTTCCACAAATTACAATTACAGATAGAAAAATTATGAAAATTAAGCTGCCTGCAAACACATTAGTTTTAACATTTGGAAATATCTTTAAAAATGTATATAATTCAATATAACCTAAGTTAATGTTTAATAGACCAACTTGAATAACATACTGTTGAATTGAATCCATTGTTCCTTCCATTTGTTCTTTTAAACTATCTAATAAATAAAGATATCCTGTAGCTATTCCCAAAATAATCATAAAAAATAACCTCGTTTTCAGAACAACTCTTTTATTTGGATTTTTCATAAACATTGAAAAACCATATCCCACTAAAAATATCCATAGTAACTTTTCATATATTCCAAAATACTCTTTTATATATAGATATATATTATTTATTTGCAAAAGATTAGGATAAAAATATCCTAAAAAAAAGTAAATCAATGAAATTATATATATATATTTAAAACTAAATAACCACTTTATTTTTTTCATTCAAGCACCTTTTTATTAAACTTTTTTCATATTATTGTACCATAGAGATATATAGTTTTCAAGCAATTAAGATTTGGATAAAAAAAAAGTAGACTTCGTTGAAGTCTACTGTTATTAGTCATAAAGTGGTGCGAGAGGAGGGACTTGAACCCTCACGTCGAAACGCCAGATCCTAAGTCTGGTGCGTCTGCCAATTCCGCCACCCTCGCAGTGGTGCCGCTTATCGGAGTCGAACCAATCACCTACTGATTACAAGTCAGTTGCTCTACCAGATGAGCTAAAGCGGCTTTTATTTACTTTATAAAAAAAATTAATGGCGGGAGTGACGAGGGTCGAACTCGC
>NZ_KI518097.1:1977-14540 GCF_000479045.1 Cetobacterium somerae ATCC BAA-474 | reverse complement strand
TCAATAGCTCCTAGTTTCATAAAATCCTCCAATTAAAATTTATAAAATTCTATCTTAGGTATAGTAAACAACATTTTACTTCGAATTTCAATACCTAAACTATCTTTATTTGGATAGATATTTCCAGTAAAGACTTCTTCTCCATCATTTAAAAATATTTCAACAGAACATTTATCTACAAAAATATGTATTTTTTTTAAATCTTTAAGATAACATTTTCTAATCCCTTTATAACCGTAACCAGAAAAATTTCTATTTAAAGATGCCTTTTTTTTAATAGAATCAAAAGAAAAAGTAGTTCTTTCATTTCCATTTTTTCTTAAGTCAATTTCTATATCTTTAGAAAAATCGCCTAAAGATATTATAAGCTCATAAGCATCTCCTAGAATATTATATTTTGAAAGGTCAATAGTATTTTCTAAATATATATTTTCCATTACAATTTTTTCTTTTCTTAATTTTTTCAAATTATTATGTGGTTTTTGGAAAATCTTATTTTTCTTAATTTCTAATACTCTTGGAATAGTTAAAGAATGTACCCAATTTTCCTTTTCGATAGATGGATGCTCTAATTCTTCAGGCATGCCTATCCAGCCAATTAAAACATTTTTATTATTTTCATCTTTAAATGTTTGAGGCGCATAAAATTCAAATCCCCTATCAAGTTCAATGAAATCATTTTTTTCGATATCATACAAATCTCTAATTATATAACCAGATTGATATCTATTATTAAATAAATCTCCATCAGCTTTAATTCCTTGAGGTGATAAAATTAGAGCCTTATTCTTCTTATCCTCAATAAAATCTGGGCACTCACACATGAATCCGAAATTTCCATTGATAATTTCTTGCTCAAAACTCCAATCAATTAAATTATGAGACGAAAAAACAACTATAGTTCCAGTTAAATCAACTCTTTGAGCCCCAAGCACCATTTTATAAACTCCATCTTTTATAAAAACTTTAGGATCTCTAAAGTGCTTAGTATATTCTTTAGGAATATCTTTATCATGAATAACAGGACCTTTCTTTTCAAAGTCAATACCATTTGTTGAGATTGCTAAACACTGGTAACTCTCTCTAACGTTATTATTTTTAACATTTCCAGTATAAAACAGATAAAGTTTATTATCTTTTTCAATGGCACTTCCAGAATAACAACCATTTTTGTCAAACCAATCATTTGGGGATAAAGCTATAGGTAAGGATTCCCAATCAACTAGATTTTTACTTTTTAAATGAGCCCAATGTTTAGAAGCGTGTTCACAAGCATTGGGATTCCATTGATAAAAAATATGGTATTCGTTATTCCAAAAGATAAGACCATTGGGGTCATTTAATAACCCAAATGGTGGAGAAATATGAAATTTATTTTTCCACATATTTTACACCTCATCTTTAAATCCAAGAATAATTGTAGCAATTCCTGCTCCAATAAAGCTTATTAAAAGTGCAATGATATAGTTTAACATAGATTCAGGTTGAACAATTGATATACCTGGAATTCCTGTAACACCAACAGCGTTCATAGTAACCTTAGTTAGTGTAATATATGCTCCGCCAAGGGCGCCACCAATAACAGCTCCAATAAATGGTTTACCAAGTCTTAAATTAACTCCAAATAAAGCGGCTTCTGTAATTCCAAGTAAGCAAGAAAGTCCTGCAGGTAATGCTATTGATTTAAGTGTTGTATTTTTACTTTTTAAAAATACAGCCATAGCTGCTCCACCTTGGGCAACATTAGCCATAGACCAAATAGGAAGTAAAAAGTTTTTACCAATATTCGGATTAGCTAAAAGATTAGCTTCAATAGCATGAAAACTATGATGCATTCCAGTTATAACAATAGATGAGTAACTTCCACCTAAAAGAATACCAGCAAAGACTCCTAAAGTTGTATAAATATATTCTAAACCAAAAGATATTCCATCACCAACAATCCTACCTAAAGGTCCAATTAAAGTGATACTTACAAATCCTGTTATTAAAATCGTTAAGAATGGTGTTAGAATAATATCGAACATATTGGGAATTACTTTTCTTAAATTTTTTTCAATTATACTCATAACCCAAACAGCAATTAAAATAGGTAAAACAGTTCCTTGATAGCCAATTTTAGCAAAATTCATGCCAAATAGAGTAAAATAGCCTGAAATTCCATTTCCAACTGTCCATGCATTTTGTAGAGCAGGATGAATTAGAATTCCACCAAGAGCAGCTGCAAGATATGGATTAGCTCCAAATTCTTTGGCAGCAGAAAAAGCAAGGATAATAGGTAGAAAAACAAAGGCAGTATTAGAAAACATATCTAAAAGTTCAAATAAAGATGAATCACTAGTAAACCACCCAAATGTTTTACCCATACCTAAAACACCCATTAATAATCCACTTGCAACGATAGCTGGAATAATAGGTACAAAAATATTAGATAAAGTTCTAGCAAATCTTTGGAAAATATTTAAATTTTTTACTTGATCTTTTTTTATATCTTCTAAAGACGATTCCTCAATATGAGCTTCTCCTAAAATAATACTACAAACTTTATTTACTGCGCCTTGTCCTAAGATAATTTGAAGTTGTCCGTTTGAAAAAAAAGCTCCCTTTATATCAGGATTCTTTTTTAAATTTTCTAAATTAACAATATTTTGATCTTTAACAACAACTCTTAATCTTGTTGCACAATGCCCTATAGTAGAGATATTTTTTTCACTTCCAATATTTTCAATAATAAAATCAGCAATTTTTTGATAGTCCATTTCTCCTCCAAAAATAAAAATAGTTTTCTATATGTGGGACCGTTCCCACATATTGTTAAATTTAATATATTTTTTTAAAAAAGTCAATATATTATTTTTAAAATAATATTTTACTTTTTAAAATAAAACATTTTTTTCTATTTTAAAGCATTAAAAAATTAATTTTGTTTTTTTAAAAAATAAATATTATAATTACTTAATGAAAAAAATAGGCGGTATAAAATGAAAAAAAAATTAACAATAAAAGAGATAGCTGAACTTTCAGGAGTTGGAAAAAGTACTATATCTAGATTTTTTAATGATGGCTATGTAAGTGAAAGTGTTAGGGAAAAAATAGAAAAAGTTATTAATGAAAATAATTATGAACCAAATGTTTTTGCAAGGGGAATAAAAGCAAAAAATAATAGATTTATAGGAGTAATTGTACCATGTTTAGATTCTACAATTACATCTACTATTTTGATGAATTTAGATAATAGACTAAGAGAACTAGGGTATATTCCTCTAATAATTAATACAAATCATAATGTTTCTTTAGAGATAGCTAATTTAGAGAATCTATCTAGATTAAATGTAGAAGGAATAATATTGATAGCTACAGAAGTTACAAAAAAACATAAAGATTTTGTAAAGAAAAGTAAAATTCCAGTGCTTTTTATAGGTCAAATTTGTGAAGAAACTTATTGTATAGTTAACGATGAAGAAAAAGCCGGACAAGTTATAGGAGAGTATATACTAAATTCTAATCATAAAGATATTCTTTATGTAAGTGTTGATGAAAATGATACATTAGTTGGAATAGTGAGAAAAAAGGCTGTACTAGATAAAATATTAATAAATAATATAAAGGTTGATGTAGAGATTAGTGATTTTTCAATGGACTCTACAGAAAAACTTATTTATAACTATATGAAAAAAAGAAAACCTACTTGTATAATTTGTGCAACTGATAACATGGCCTTTGGTGCAATAAAAGCTTTAAATAAGTTAGAAATAAAGATACCTGAAGAGGTATCAATTGTGGGATTTGGTGGATATAAAATTTCAGATTTAATTTCTCCGTCTCTTACAACAATAAAGTTTTATAACTCTTTAACTGGGGAATTAGCAGCAGAAAGTATTGTAAAGCTTTTAAATAAAGAAAATATTCCAAAAATTCAAAAAATAGAATTTGAATTTTTAGAAAGAAAAAGCGTAAAGAAGTTGAATAGTTGATAAACGAATTTATTAATATGGGAGGAGAAATTATGAAAATAATAAAATGTCTTTTTTTATTTCTATTGATGTATTTATCTAATTTTGCACAAGATAATAATTTTTTAGGAAGTCAGACTCTTTATGTAAAAGTAGATGAAAATTATACGAAAGCACCGGAGGGATTTACACCATTCTATATAAATCATTTAGGAAGACATGGAGCAAGATATTTGAGTAGTTCTAAATCTATAGATAAAATTCTTAATGAATTAATAGAAGCTAGTGAGAGAAAAGAGCTGACACCTTTAGGTGAGGAGTTATTAAAAGATGTTTTACAATTGAAAAATTCTGAAGAGGGAAAATATGGCCTTTTATCTCAAATAGGGAAGGATATGGAGTTTGGAATAGGAAAGAGGATGTATAAAAATTATCCTCAAGTATTTAAAGAAAATAGAGAAATTTTAGCTGAAGCAACTTATGTAAAAAGAACTCAAGAAAGTATGAATGAATTTTTGAAAACATTTAAAGAGAATATTTCAGAAGATAATGTAAAAACAAAAATAAATGAAAAAGTAGATCCAATTTTAAGATTTTTTGATTTAAACCTTGAATATATAGAATTTAAAGAAAATGGAGATTGGAAAACTATGTTAAATAGTTTTCAAAATAGAAGTAAAATATATCTTGAAATAACTAATAGAATTTTTAAGAGTAAAGATATGTTAAGTGCTAAAAATAGTTTGAAATTTACGACAGACTTATATGGGTTATATACAAATCAATATGATATAGGAGAAAATGTAGGGTTAAGTAAATACTTTACACAGGAAGAATTAAAATATTTTTGGGCTAATAAAAATTTATCAATGTATTTAGAAAAAGGACCAAGTAGTGTGGGACAAAATTTACCAATGGATATTTCTTTTGCTCTTTTAGAAGATTTTTTGTCAACATCAGAAAATGCTATTAAGAATGAAAATATAGCAGCAAATTTAAGATTTGCTCACGCAGAAACAGTGATTCCTTTTGCAAGTTTATTAAAAATTGATTTTGCATCAAAGCAAACTAATGATTTAAATAACGTTGAAAATATTTGGAAAGATTATGAAGTTTCTCCAATGGGAGTTAATATTCAGTGGATTTTTTATAAAAATGAAAAAAATGATATTTTAGTAAAAATGCTTTACAATGAAAAGGAGATTAATTTTCCTATAGAAAGCAATATGAAACCATATTATAAATGGGATGATGTAAGAAAATATTATGAGAAAGTAATAAATGATTTAAAAATAAAAAAATATGATACAATAATCGATGAAGTTAAGTATTTTAAAGCATCATAGAATATAGCAAAAGGGGAGAGGTATGAGAACTGAAAGAGAAAAGATGATAGCTGGGGAAATGTATAACCCTAATGATGAACAGTTGGTGAAAGATAAAGAGGCTGCTAAGAGATTTTGTAGAGAATATAATTTAACAGATGATACAAATTATGATTTAAGAAAAAAAATGATTCAAAGCTTTTTAGGAAAAACAGGAAAGGATTTACATATTGAATCAAATTTTAGAGTTGAATATGGATATAATATTGAAATTGGAGAAAATTTTTATTCAAACTATGATTGCTTACTCTTAGATATTTGTCCAATTATAATTGGCGCTAACGCTATGTTAGCTCCGGGAGTTCATATTTATTCTGCAACACATCCAATAGATCCAATGGAAAGAAATTCAGGAAAAGAGTTTGGGAAGCCAGTAAAAATTGGTGATAATGTTTGGATAGGAGGAAGATCTGTTATAGCTCCAGGAGTAACCTTAGGAAATAATGTCGTAGTAGCTGCAGGATCTGTTGTTACGAAAAGTTTTCCTGATAATGTTGTAATAGGTGGAAATCCAGCAAAAATAATAAAAAATATAGAGGTTAAATAAAAAAATAAAAAATTAATTTGACATAAAAATTTTCATATGTTAGTATACTTAAAAATAAATTTATAGGAGTGGTTGAGATGACAACATACAATTTAATATCAAAAACTACAATGATGAATATGATGATGCCTATGGGAGTTGGAACCAAAAATTAATTTTTAATTTTGGGACGAACTCATTTTTGCTTTACTAAATGAGAAGCTCCCAAGGAATAAAGTTGTTAACATAAAGCTTGGGATTTTAAATCTCAAGCTTTTTTTTATTAAATTTTCAAAATTCATAATATATTACAAGGAGGAACAGATGATACAACTAAAGAAGATTATTAAAACTTATGAAAATAAAGGTCAAAGTATTGAAGCTTTAAAAGAGTTATCTTTTGATTTTAAGAAAGGAGAGATAACTGGAATAATAGGGTATTCGGGAGCTGGAAAAAGTACTCTACTTAGATGCATAAATCTTTTAGAAACACCAAGTTCGGGAGAAATTATAATAGATGGAGTTATTTTAAACAAATTAGAATCTAAAGATTTAAGAGAAACTAGAAAAAAAATAGGAATGATATTTCAGCATTTTAATCTTATGAGAAGTAGAAATGTTTTTAAAAATATAGCATACCCTCTTAAAGGTAGTGGTCTTTCTAAAAAAGAGATAGAAGAAAGAGTTGATGAACTTTTAGATTTAGTTGGATTAAAAGATAAAAAATACAGTTACCCATCTCAGCTTAGTGGAGGACAAAAACAAAGAGTAGGAATAGCGAGAGCTTTAGCAAATAGACCAAATTTGATTTTATGTGATGAAGCTACATCAGCGTTAGACCCTGAAACAACAGTTTCTATTCTAAAATTACTAAAAAAAATAAATAGAGAATTAGGAGTAACAATAGTTCTTATCACTCATCAAATGGAAGTTATAAAAGAAATTTGTGATAGTGTTATTGTCATGGAAGAGGGTATTATCAAAGAAGCAGGAGATGTAATCAATATTTTTTCAAGACCCAAAGAGCCAATAACAAAGAGATTTTTATCATCTATTTTTAATACAGAGAAAATAAATAGCTACTTAGAAAATATGTTAGTTAAACAAAATGAAAAAATAATAAAACTATCTTATGTTGGAAATAATACAGAGGAAGCTTATATTTCAAGAGTTTCTAGGGAGTACAACATTGATGCTAGTATTTTATTTGGAAATATAGAGATTATAAAAGAGACTCCAATTGGAAACTTAGTTATAAAACTAGGAGGAGATGAAAAAAATATTATAGATTCAATAGAGTATTTAAATAAAAATCAAATATATGTGGAGGTTTTAAAAAATGGAAGAAAAATTATATAGTTATTTAGGAAATGTAATAAAGTATCAAGACGAAATGGTTCGTGCCATGGGAGAAACACTAACAATGGTTGCTATAGCAGGAACTGTTTCAACATTAATTGGAACAATTATGGGAATAGTTTTAGTTATAACTAGAAAAGGTGGAATTTTAGAAAATAGTTTAATTAATAATATTTTAGGAAAATTTATAAATATTTTTAGATCAATTCCATTTGTAATTTTATTAGCAGCTTTAATTCCTGTAACAAGGTTTTTTATGGGAACAACTATTGGTTTAAAAGGAGCAATTGTTCCTCTTATATTTGGGTCAGCTCCATTTGTTGCAAGACAAATAGAATCGGCATTATTAAGTGTTGATTCAGGAGTAATAGAAGCAGCCTACGCAATGGGATCTTCTCCGTTTGAAATAATTTATAGAGTATTATTGAGAGAAGCATTACCAGAGATTATTTATGCTCTTATTATAACTACAGTTAGTTTAATTGGATTTTCAGCTGTAGCAGGAACAGTTGGTGGCGGCGGTCTTGGTGACTTTGCTATTAGATATGGATATCAACATTTTAAAACAGATATCATGGTAGTAACGATTATAATTTTGGTAAGCTTGATAACTTTTATACAATGGTCGGGAGAAAAAATATTAAAAAAAATAAAACGTTAGAATAAAAAATTAAAACTATAGGGAGGAAAGAGTTATGAAAATATTAAAGATTTTAAAGGTAGTTATATTTTTGGTGTTATCAACAGTAGGATTTTTAGGATGTGGGAACTCATCAGATGATTCATCAACAACAGAGAAAAAAGTAGTAAAACTAGGAATTAATGGAGATGAAAATGTAATCTGGGAAAATGTAAGAGACCAACTTGCAAAAGAGAATATAGAACTAAAGTTTATAAATTTTGCAGACTATATAAGACCAAATTTGGCTCTTCAAGATAAGGAAATAGATATAAATGCATTTCAAACAGAGATATATTTTGACAATTTTAAAAAGGAACATAAGTTATCAATAGTTAATTTAGGATATACAGTATTAGCTCCAATGGGGATTTATTCTAAAAAATTAACGGATTTATCTCAGTTAAAAGATGGAGCAGTAGTAGCTATTCCAAATGACAGCTCAAATGGTGGAAGAGCACTACTTTTACTTCAGGATGCAGGGCTTATAAGTGTAAATAAAGATGCAGGAGCTTTTCCAAGAGTTAAAGACATTATAGAAAATCCAAAGAATATAAAAATAGTTGAGTTAGTAGCAACTCAAATTCCAAGATCAATAGAAGATGTAGATGTTGCGGCTATAAATAATGGTGTTGCTGTTCAAGCTGGATATTCACCATTGGTAGATTCAATCTTTATTGAAGATTTTAAAAATGAGAGATTAAAGCCATATTTTAATATAATAGCTTCAAGAGATGATAATCAAAATAAACCAGAGATAAAAAGAGTTTTAGAAGTTTATCAAACTGCTGAAAATAAAAAAATAATAGATGATTATTATAAAGGGTCTTCAATAGCTGTATTTTAGAATTAAAATTAAAAGAGATTAGATAACTTTTGGAGGGAATAAGATGGAAAAGAAAATAATAGATTTTTTAGATAGTAATAGAGATATTTTTATAGATCTTAGTCAAAAAATACACCAACATCCTGAGATTGGAAACGAAGAGTATTTTGCAGCGGATTTATTAACAAAGTTTTTAGAAGAAAAAGGATTTGATGTTGAAAGAAATATAGCAGGACATGAGACAGGGTTTATAGCTAGAAAGCAATCTAAAAATGGAGAGTATCCTAAAATAGCTTTTTTAGCTGAATATGATGCACTTCCAAATCTAGGTCATGCTTGTGGTCATAATATAATAGGAGCAATAAGTATTGCTGGAGCAGTTGGATTAGGTGAGTTATTAGATAATGTTTCGGGTGAAGTTATCGTTTACGGTTGTCCTTCAGAAGAGGGAGGAGAGAACGGAAGTTCTAAGGGCTCTTTTGTTCGTGAAAATCTTTTTGAAGGGGTGGATGTTGCAATGATAATACATCCAGGAAGCGAGCATTCAATAACAAAGAAGAGTTTAGCAGTAAATCCTTTGGATTTTGAATTCTTTGGGCAATCATCTCATGCTGCAGGTTCTCCTGAAAATGGTAAAAATGCTTTAGATGCATTACTACATTTTTTCAACGGAATTGCAACACTTAGACAACATGTTAAATCAGATGTAAAAATTCATGGAATAATAACTCATGGAGGAGATGCACCAAATATAATTCCAGATTACACTAAGGCTAGATTTTACATTAGATCTTCGACAAAAGAGGGGTGTGATGATGTTACAGAAAAAGTAGAAGCTATAGCTAACGGTGCAGCACTTATGACAGGATGTAGAGTAAAGGTCTCAAGTTTCCAAAATAGAGTTGATAATCTTATACCAACGAGATATTTTGATGAACTTTATGTAGAAACTATGAAAAAATTAGGAGTAGAAGTTTCTATGGATTCAAAAAAAGGAATGGGATCAACTGATGTGGGGAATGTGAGTCAGATAATACCAACAATTCATCCTAATATAAAAATTTGTGATTGTAATGTTTTTGGTCATACCCATGAATTTGCAAAAGCAGCTGGGTCTATTAAAGGAGATGAAGCTGTTATATTAGGAGGGAAAGCTTTAGCTTTATTAGGGTTAGATTTAATTTTAAATAAAGAAAAATTAGAGAATATAAAAGAAAATTTTTTATCAAGATAAAATAAAAATTAAAAAGGGATATTATTATTTTAATAATATCCCTAAAATTTTAAGGTAAAAAAGTTCTTAGATAATCAATATAAGCTTTTTTAGCTAAATTTCTAATATAATACGTATATGTTGGATATGCTTGTACAGAATTCATAACTTTATAAAATTTTACTTTATTTCCAATCATTAGTTGTAAGAAACCAATAATTTCACCAGCTCGTTCACCAATACAAGTAGCACCGACAATATTAAATCTATTATCACAAATAATTTTTAGAAAAAATGCTTTTTCAAATGTAATTAAACTTCTTTCGTTATTCAGATCTAGAGAATAAATATAGGTTTTTTTATATTTTTTGTGAGCATCCTCCTCATTTAAACCAACTTTAGAAACTTCAATATCTCCAAAAAGTGTCCAAGGAATAAAAGAGTAATCTATCTTTTTCATAATATATGGGAAAAGAATATTTCTCACAACAATTTCTCCTTGGTAACCAGCCACATGTGAAAATTTGAAAGAAGAGGCTATATCACCAATTGCAAATATATTTTTTTCAGATGTTCTCATAAATTCATCTACAGAGACTCCTTTTGCATCATACTTAATTTTAGTTTTATTTAAATTAAGACTCTGTATATTTGGAGTTCTACCAGCAGAGATAAATATTTTTTCACTTAAAAAATCACCATTATTAGTTTTTATTAGAATATTATTATCTATATTTTCAATCTCCATAGATGTGCAATTTAATATTAAATTGATTCCTGCTTCTTTTAATTTATTAAGATAAAAATCTCTCACTTCAGCTTCCATCATAGGCAGAAAAATATCGGATTTTTCAAGAATAGTTACATCTATATTTAATTTTTTAAGAGGAAAAGCTAGCTCTAAAGAGATTACTCCAGCACCAATTAAAGTAATGCTTTTATAATCACCTTTTTCATAAAAGAAGTTATGATTTGCTAAGTACTTAACTTTATCTAATCCTTTTATATTAGGAATAAAAGGTGAACTTCCTGTAGAAATAACAATATATTTTCCAATATATTGTTGTCCATTAACTAAAATAGTATTTTTATCAATAAAAGTTCCTTCACCTTTTACAAAATCTATATTTTTGAAGTTAGAAATATGAGGGAGTTCACTATCGCCAATAGCATGAACATTTTTAAGAGCCATTTCTAGAGCTTCTGTCAAAGTTGAAGCAGTTTTAGATGCAGATATAAAACTTTTAGATGGAACACATCCACCCCAAGTACATTCACCACCCAAATGATCTTTTTCAATTAAAAGAACCTTTTTTCCAGCAGAAGCAAGACCAATTGAAGTTGTAAGTCCGCCTGCTCCACCTCCAATTATAATTGTATCATACATACTAACCTCCTCTATTGTTTTAATATAGTATATACTACGAATGTCGTATAATTGCAATATTATCTATAAGTTATTTATATATTTTATAAAGTATGTTATACTATAAGTCTAAGAAAATATTATGGAGGAAAATTTTATGAACGATATATTAATTAAAATTTCAGAAAAATATATAAAAAATTTAAAAAACCAAAGTCCAGAGGATAAAGAGAGTAATATAATATATGGAAAAATACTAAATATTTTAGAAAAAGATCCAACGCTTAATTTATTTGGACTTTTAACAGAATTAAATAAAGGAAAAACGTTTTATGAAAAAAATAAAGTTAGAAATAGAAGAGATAGACTTACAAATTTAGATATTTTAATTAAAAATGCTAATACAATTGTGGATAATCTTTTGGAAGATGATGAAGAGAGTTTAAGAAAAATTGAAAGAAGTTTAAATAGATCTGATATTTATAGAGATAGAATGGTTATGAATATACTTTTAGCAGAGTTTCCATCACCGCAATTTCATGATGTTTACTATACAATTAAAAATGATCAATGTAAAAAATTTTTATTAGAAGTTGTAGATGAAATAAGAAAAAGTAAATAAAAAGAATCCTTATACAACATACAACAATTGTATAAGGATTCTTTTTTATTCGTATGTTGCTCTCATAGTAATTTGTCCTGTATATTTTCCAGGAGTTTGATCTTTTCTAGGTTGTGCAGTTGCAGCAATGCTTAAAGTATTCTCTCCTCCATCAGTTAAAATAATAGTATTATTTGTATGATTTAAAAGATTACCAGGATTATTTTTTGCAGTACAGTTAAAAGTTATATTAAAAAAATCTTTATTATTACTATAAATTGGTACAGTAAAACTAGATCCATCAGAAGATAAATTATCAAAAGATATTTTTACTTTTGCATTTTCCTCTCCTTTTACGGTAAAACTTGAATAAGCATGACTAGTTGAACTAGCCAAGATATTACCAAAATCTAAAGCACCATCTACTTGAACTGTTAATGGTTTAATTATTGTTGCTGTAATATTCATTGTACTTTCTACAGCAGAATTTTCTAATGCTGAATAACTAATAGATGTTGCTGCTAATAAAAAACTAAAAATCAAAATTTTTTTCATAATCCCTCCCTAATAAAACAAAAAACCAGTTACACTAAAAAAGTGTAACTGGCTGTCATTTTAAAGACCCTATAGCTTTGCGTCATAAAGTTTCCCTTAT
>NZ_KI518097.1:0-1877 GCF_000479045.1 Cetobacterium somerae ATCC BAA-474 | reverse complement strand
GCTTTGCGTCATAAAGTTTCCCTTATTTTGCCACAGTTATTATATTTTATATAAAAATAATATAATAAAATCAATAAAAAGTCAATATTTCTCTTGAAATATTAAAAAATAAAAAAAAAGCAAGGAAAAATATTTTTTAATGGTAAATATTGATAAATAATAGCGAAAATATATAAAGCTATAAAAGGAGGAGAGCATTATGATTATTGCATTTATAGGTGGAATTATTTTAGGTTTTTTATTTTTTTATAGTTTAAATTTTGGTACTAATGAAATTAAAAAATTTAAAAATCCTTCATTATTTATTTTTGTGACTTCACTACTAAGAATTTTTCTTCTTTTAGTTGGATTTTATTATTTAGCTCAAAATAGTGGTCATAGATTTTTTGCAGCTTTAGTAGGAGCAATTTTATCAAGAGTTTATATAGTTTATTTTTATAAAAACAAAAAAAAATAATATCAATATAATATATAAATAAATAAAGTAGTATTCTTTTTTTATAAAATGATTGAAAAAAAAACATGTTAGTGATAATATACCTCTGTAATGGTTCTAAAGATTAAAAGGGAATTAAGTGAAAAACTTAGACGGTCCCGCCACTGTAAAGAGGACGAAAGTATAAAAACCACTGAATATTTTTATTTGGGAAGGGATACGAGTAGGATGAATCTAAGTCAGGAGACCTGCCATTATAAAATCTGCGAGGACGGAGAAGAGGAGACTCTTCTTCCAAATTAAATTATATTTGGGAGGATATTTCTATGAAAAAATTATTATTATCATTATTTTGTTTATCTACTGCTTTATTATTAGCTCATGGAGAAGAAGCTTTTGAAGATGCTGAGTTTTATACTGGTGGGAAAAGTGCAGTTGTCATGACACACTTTGGAACTACTCATTCAGACACTAGAGCTAAAACTATCGATGCAATTAATCAAAAAGCTCTAAAAGCTTTTGATGGAAAAGCAGATGTATTTGAAGCATATACATCTAGAATTGTAACTAAGAGAGTGGCAGCAAATGAGGGAATAAAAAAATATAGTCCAAGTGAAGTATTAGTATCTTTAAAAAAACAAGGATATAAGAATGTAATTATACAACCAACAAATGTAATTGATGGTGTAGAAATGGAATCAATAAAAAAAGAAGCTCAACTTCATGCAAAAGATTTTAATAATTTGAGAGTTGGAGATGCTTTACTAAGTGATCCTCATCATTATGAAGATACAATTAATGCTGTTATGAAGACAGCAGGACTTTTAAATAAAAAAGAAGCTGTAGTTTTAGTAGGACACGGAACATATAATTCAGCAACATCAGCTTATGCAATGTTTGATTATATGGCTAAAGATATGGAAAAACCAATTTATGTTGGAACTGTTGAAGGATATCCAACTTTTGAAACTGTAGTAAAACAACTTAAAAAGGATAACAAAAAAGAGATTGTTTTGATGCCAATGATGTTTGTTGCAGGAGACCATGCTAAAAATGATATCGCAGGAGAATGGAAAGAGAATTTAGAAAAAGCAGGATTTAAAGTTAAAGTTAAGCTTATTCCACTTGGTGAAATTCCTGAAATTCAAGATATGTTTGTTGGAAATGCAAAGTTTCTTGAAAAACATAAAAGTATAGATATTATAGATAAAAAGGCAGGATACGCAAAAAGTAAAGATTTATAAAAAATGAGCTCCATCTCTATGGTTTTGAGATGGAGCTTTTTTATTTATTAAAAACTCTTCTAAAAAATTTTATAAATTCTGAAAAGACTATTATTGATAAACTAAAAGATATAATCTTTAAATATTCTATATAATTTAAATAATTTAAAGAGAAAAAATTTCTTAAAAATATAGATATAAAAATCTGAATAATAATA
>NZ_KI518096.1 GCF_000479045.1 Cetobacterium somerae ATCC BAA-474 | reverse complement strand
TTTAATTGGAAATTTTGACCAAAACAATTTTCAAGATTTATAATTTGTTCTAAAAGTTATGAAAAAAAAGAAAATCTAAATAATATAATAATAAAAATATAGGATAGAGCAGGATTAAAAAAAGATATATCCTCTATAAAATTTTTGATGATGGTATTTACTGTATGTTTCTTCTAAAAGACAAGAATACAAAGGAAAAGAGAAAATTCTGAAAAAGGAAGAAATCCAATTTCTTTGTGGTATAAACTACTTATTAAAAGAAAAGAGCTCTTATTTAATGAATTATGAAAAAAGAAATCTATAATATTATTTTTAGTAAAAAATGGAAAAAGAATAAAAAAATACTAAACGCCTAATTAATGACTTAGAATATGAACTAGATTCCAAGTTAGGGATAACAAAAGAAGAGTATGAATCTATAAATAACTTATTAAAAATTATGGCAATAAAAAATATTTAAATATAACTGAGGAAAACTTACTTAATATAAACTCTTCGCTTTTACAAAGTAAAGAGTTTAAAGTATTAAAAGGTATAATTGATATTTTTTTAGAAAATACAAGTGAAAATGATAAAATCACTTTTGTATGGTTTTATGGGAGTTTCCCAAATTTAGTGTAAATTAACTTCTTGGCTATCAAATTTTAAATATCCAAATAGGCTATTTTAGATTAGGTACTTCAAGGTACTTCTTGCTAAGATAGCTTTTTTTATTTCAAATATTTTTAATCTTATTTTGTTCAATTAATTGTTTAACAAGTGGATTTAGTTCTGAATTTCTTCTGGATATAAAAATCTTCTTAGTTATTAATTTAATTATACAAATTAATAGCTAAGAAGGTAAAATATATATTTAATTTTCACAATTTATACTAAATTTGAGAAACTCCTCATTTTTTATCAATTTTTTCTATTTTATAACATTTAAATTACCTGATTTTAAATCAATTACGAAATTTGTATCTGGATAATCATTGATAAATTTATTTAAAATACTAAATAAAGTTTTCACTCTACTAACTACTTCATTTTCCTCAATTTTGTTATTTAAAGATAACTCATATATTGCTGTATATCCTTTTAGACGTTCATCAGAAACGTCATTTAATGCTAAATTTCCGGCATTTCTAAAACGATATAAATCTGTAATTAAATCAGTTCCATTCCATTTTTCTAAATTTATTAATGTAACACCATTTTTCTCTAAAATTTCTTTTGCGTTTTTTTCATTCCCTACTGCTAAAAGATTAAATATATCTTTTCCTGACATTGGAATAATATTTATTTTTATATCTTCTGGCCAATCTTTTGGTAAAAATCTAAGTCTTACTAATTCTTGAATATGCCAATTTGCAAACTCTTTATAACTTTTGGATTTTAAGATATCTTTATTCCAAATATTTTTTGCACCTGATTTTTTCAATTGAACATACTCTTTTTCATAGTGCTCAAATAGTTCATTAAATCTTGGGACTTCATCTATTCTAACCGTTTCAATTGTAGCCTCTCCTTTTTTATTATTTATCGACAGTAATTTATATGCTGGAACATAAGCAGCTATAGAAGGAACTTGAACATTAACTAAAAAATTACCGTTTTCATTCTTTTTAACGCCAGTGTCATTGAAGTGCATATGCCCACCAAAGTGTAATTTTATTCCTGCATCAGCAAAAGTTTTAGCTACTTCATCTGTTGGAACTCTTCTTAGTTCAAACTTGCCTTTTCCAAATATAGATTCAACCTCTTCTGAAGATCCATTGTAAAAATCTATCATCGGATAGTGACTAAATGTAACTAAAGTTTTCCCTTTCTCCTCAGCTTCTTTAGCAACTTTTTTAACCCAATTTATAAGGTGTTTTTTATGTGTTAGAACTTTATTATATCCAGCGTTTGAAGCTGGTGTAAACTCTTTTCCATCTTCAGTTGGTACATAGACATTTGAATCTATTGCAAGTAACCATAATCCTTTTGTAGGTTCTACTAAATAACTTCCATCAATTATTTCAAACTTTTTATTTCCTAACTTATCTCCAGACCCCTCATAAGAAATTGAATATTTCCTATTTCTAGAAGAACTCGCTTCCAAACCTTTTTTAAAAGTATATTGATTATAACTATATTTTGAGAATGGAGTTTCCCAATATAAATCTTCTTTTTCTGGAACTAAACCAAAACTATTTATCTGTTTTATTATATCCTCATATCCTTGTTCTTTAACAATCTCTGAGAATATAATAGGATTTACTCCATCTTTTTCCTTTATTTTTGAACCTTTACTGAAAATTGCTTGCTCTTTTCCATTAGTTCCAAGATAATTTATCTTTCCATTATTAATTGTCATCGGCATAACAGGGTCATGATTTCCAAATGTGATATAAAACTTTAAACCATATTTGTTGGCATAGTCATCCATAATTTTTTTTAATCCTTCAATATGAACTTCTTGTCCATCATCACTAAAGTCACCTGGAAGAACAATATATTTTATATCTTTTTTTACAAGATCATCTAAAACAGCTATAAATGCAAAATAATTTTCATTAAATAATCTTGTTGAATTCATTTGAGAATCCATTGTTCTTATAGTTGCGTATTTTCCTGTTTTCTCGCTTTTTAAACCTTCAAAATCACCTTTAAAATCTCCGTATACATCATGAAAGTGTACATCTGATATAAATGCAATCTGTTGTTCCTCAGCACTTATTATTGTCGTGCCCATCAATGCTAATAATCCTATTAAACTTTTCTTTATACTAAACATAATTCTCCCTTTTCCCATATTTTTATTATCTTTGTCTTAATTATATAACATTCAAGTTAAAATTATCTTTATTTAGAGTAAAAAATACGTTAAAATTATAAGATTATTTTATAGAAAGGAATCATTATATTAGCATAGTTTACGAACTTATTTAATAAGAATAATTTCGTTCTTAATTAAATAAATCTTTTATGTTGGATATTTTCTATAAAATTATATGCTGCACCAATTAAGTTTGAATCATTTTCAAAAAAAGCTTTTTTAATAAGAGGAATCTCTACTTTATCATCTAAAGAATTATAAAAATTATTTAAGTGATTTGTTAAATTTTCAAAAAATATTGGATTAGAACTTATTCCGCCACTAATAATAAAGACATCACTATCAAAAGCACATTGTAAATTATATATTCCTTTTGATAAATTAAGATAATATTTTTTAAGAAGAGTTTCTAATTCTGGATATTCAATCAAAGATAGGTTAAAAAGTTTAATACCATCTAAATCATTTATTTTTGTTATTTTTTTAGCTTGTTCAACTAAAGATATAGTTGAACAAAGAGAACTCCAAGTTTTATTTTCTTCTAAAAGCATATAACCAAATTCACCACTTTGAAAAGTTTTCCCATTAATGAGCTGCTCATTTTGTATAACAGCTCCACCTATTCCTGAACCCAAAACAACAGATATAACATTTTTTAAATTTTTACCACTTCCTAACCAAAATTCAGCTAAAGCTGAGCAATTTCCATCATTTTCAATTTCTACAGGAAGCTGAAAAGTTTCTTCAAAAACTTTTTTTATTTCAAAGTTATGAATATAAGGAATTGCGCTAATTCCTTTTATAATTCCAGAAGAAGAATTTACAGCTCCTGGAGAACTAATGGAAACACCTTGAGGATTAAATTTCTTTAATAAATTAAAAATTTCAAACATTTTATTTAAAAGAGTTTCAAAAGAATCTTTTGGAGTTTGGAAACTTCCTTTAAAAAGAATTTCTCCTAGAGTAGTAATAACACCATATTTAATACTAGAACCTCCTAAATCAAAAACAATAATATTTTTCATAATTCCTCCTTAAATTTATGCAAACGTTTACGAAAAGTGATATAAAAAAATTCTCATTAAGAGAATATTTTTTTTGTTGATTTTCTTTCTATTAATTTTGGCTTAAAAACAAGATTAACAGAGCTTTCTTTATTTTCAATCATAGAAAATAATGTTTCTACAGCTTTTATTCCCATAGTTTGGAAGTCTTGATAAACTGTAGTTAAAGATGGAGATAAAAAAGCTCCTATTTCAAAACCATCATATCCAACTAAAGATATGTCATCAGGAATTCTAAGACCTTTTTCTTCTATTGCTTTCATAGCTCCAATAGCCATTGAATCACTAGAAGCAATAATTGCTGTTGGAATTTTATCATTATTTAAAAGTTCTTGAGTAGCTTTATATCCGCTTTTTAATCTAAAGTTTCCCTCTTTTACAAAACTATCTTTATAAAGATTTAAAGAAGTCATTCTTTTGTAAAAAGCATTAAACCTATCCTTAGAACACTCAATAAAATTAGGTCCTTTAATAAAAGCAATATCTTGATGTCCTAATTCAAAAAGATGATCAAGTATTAAATTTACGCCATATTCGTTATCAGATCCGATATAAGATATATTTTTTCCAGAAACTCTTTTTTCTAAAATTACTGTGGGAACATCTATATTTCTTAGTAACTCAGTATTTTCATCTGTATCTTCTAATCCAATAAAAATAGCTCCTTCAACTTGTCTTTCAGAACATATATCAATATATTTTTTTTTATCTTTTAAGTCACTATCAACAGAAAAGATTATAAGATCGTAATTTTTATCTTTAATTTTATCTAGAATAATCTCAACGTATTTGAATCCTGTATTTTCTTCATTATTAATATGTTCTCTAGAGAGAAAAAAAACTCCTATAGTATTACTTTTTTTGTTGACCAATCTAGCGGCAATGGAATTTTTCTTATAACCAATCTCCTTAGCTACAGCATTTACTTTTTCTTTTAAACTTTGACTGATATCATGTTTATCATTTAAAGCTCGAGAAACTGTAGAAGGAGCTATATTTAATCTTTTTGCAATTTCCTTTATACTTGGTTTCATATTCGTCCTCCTATGAATAAAGTTATAATATGAAATACTCTCAATGTCAAGTTAAAACTTAATATCGCATTATTTTAGAACGTAAAAAACTATAAATAAATAATTTGTATTGACTTTTAAAAATAAATATAGTAATATCCAATTACGTAAACGTTTACGTAAAAATAGAAAAATTTTGGGAGGTTTTTTAATTGAATATTTTCAAAGAGTTATTCTTGTCAACTTTTATTCTAGGATCAGTAGTTACTTTAGGAGCAACTGGAGAGTTTGTACAGAGAAAAGATAAAGATTTTGTTTTAAATGGAAAAGAATTTAAATTTGTAGGAACGAATAATTATTATTTACACTATAAAAATAATCAAGCTATTGACGATGTATTTAAACAAGCTAACGATATGGGAATTAAAGTTATTAGAATGTGGGGCTTTGGAGATGGAGAAAAAACTAAAATACAAAATAATTTTTCTATTCAACCTACTATGGGAGATTATCAAACTAGAAATGGTGAAGTAGATGGATTAGAAAGAATGGACTATAGTATAGCTCAAGCTAAAAAATATGGTATAAAAGTAATTCCAGTATTAACTAATTATTGGGAAGATTTTGGTGGAATGGAAGAATATAAAAAATGGAATAATTTAGAAAGGAAAGAAGATTTTTATATTAATGAAAAAGCAAAAGAAGCTTATAAAAATTATGTTTCAATGCTTTTGAATAGAAAAAATCAATATACAGGAATAAAATATAAAAATGATCCAACTATATTTGCTTGGGAATTGGCAAATGAACCTAGAAATCCTGAAGATAAAACTGGAAAGCAGGTTACTAAATGGGCAGAAGAAATGAGTATCTATATAAAAAATATTGATAAAAATCATATGGTTAGTGTAGGAGATGAAGGATTTTTATTTGGAAAAGATGAAGGGTATAAAAAAGAAGGAAATTGGGCTTATGATGGTTCTCAGGGAATTAACTGGGAAGAGTTAATACAAATTCCAACAATAGATTTTGGAACTATTCACTTATATCCAGAGCATTGGGGAATATCAAAAGAAAATTATAAAGAATGGGGTGAAAAATATATATTAGATCATAGTAAAATAGCTAATAAATATAATAAGCCCTTTATTTTAGAAGAGTATGGAATAGGAGATAAGTCAAATTTAGATAGAGCTAAAATATATGAAGAATGGAATAAGGTATTTTTCGAAAATGGTGGAGACGGAGCGATGTTTTGGATTTTAACAGGAATTGATCCTGAGCATGCTTCTGGTATTTATGAGAATTATGATGGTTTTAGAGTTATGAATGATGGGACAGATGTTCCTGAAAAATTGAAAGAGATTGCAAATAAATTAAATAAAAAATAAAGAGGTGTAAATAATGATAAAAATTTTATTAGCATGTAGTGCTGGAATGTCAACAAGTTTAATGGTAAATAAAATGAAGAAGGTAGCAACAGAAAATGGATTAGAAGTTGAAATATCTGCAGTTCCAGAATCTCAAGCACAAGAGTATTTTGAAGATTTAAATATTTTACTTTTAGGGCCTCAAGTTAGACATTTAGAGGATAAAATGAGAGAGTTATCTCAAAATAAATTTCCAGTAATGACAATAGATACACAGAAGTATGGAATGATGGATGGATTAGGTGTATTAAAAGATGCAATAAGAACAATGAAAGCTTTTAAAAAATAAGGAGAGAAAATAATGGATATAGAAGTAATAGCTATGCAATTAGTTGGAAATGCAGGAGAAGGAAGAAGTTTAGCATTTGAAGCTTTAGCTCATGCTAAAAAGAATGAATTCGATTTGGCTCAAGAAAAATTAAAAAAATCAAAGGAAAGTTTATTAAGAGCTCATTCTCTTCAAACAGATCTTATCTGCAAGGAAGCAGATGGAGAAAAGACAGAGATAGGCCTTTTAATGGTACACGCTCAAGATCATCTTATGACAGCCATGTTGGCAAAAGATTTAATAACAGAGATGATAGAGCTTTATAAAAAATAAAAAATATCACGGGGAGAGTAATTAAAGATGAAAAAAAAGACATTAGCATTTTTATTTTCTATTTTATGTGTAACAACTTTAAAAGCTGAAGAAACTTCAAACTGGCATGGATATTTTGGAATGGGAGGAGAAGTCGAACAAGGAAAAACAAGTTCTCCTGATAATAATGGAGGATTTGGAAAAATTGGAATAACTCTTGCTGAATTTTCTTTATGGAATACAAAATACCAAGGTTATTCTATTTGGGGAAAAATTGTAAATATGTCTATGACAAATGAAGATTTAAAAACAAATGGATCAAATGGTTATTTAGTTGAAGTTTGGCCAACATATAAAAAAGCTATTAATAATAAAAGTAATGCTTGGATAGCAATTCCATTTAAAAGTGAACAGTACTCTAAAGGTGACGAAGGAGAAACATATGCAGGATACAACTCATTTGGAATAGCTCCGGGAATAGATTATAACTTTACAGATTCTTTATCAACATGGGCAAAAGTATATTATAAATACGATGTTCAAACTTCTCACTCAAATGGTGTAGACGATAATTTTCTGGAATCAGAAATTAATTTTTCATATAAGTTAAGTGAAAATTTAAAGTTTAATGCTGGATATTTATATAAAGTATGGGAAGAAAAAGACTTAAGGCATATAAATGCAAAAAAGAAAAATATGGACGAAAATGTCGGGAAATTTAGTTTAAATATAGGAATACCTAAATATGAGTTAACATTAACACCTTTTTTAGAAGTTGGAGGATATTATGACGAGTTTTATGATTTAGAAACTCAATATTTAGGTAAATATAATGAAAGAGACTCATACAAATTTGGATTTTATTTAGATAAAAAAATAAATGAATCTTGGAAAGTAATGGGAGAGCTTTCTTTGAAAAAACAAAAGGTAGATTCTACAAGTGAGACTTTTAATAGAGATATATATTTTGGAAAAGTTATTGTAGCATATACTTTTTAAAATGGAGGATGAATTATGAGTTTATTTAAAAATATAATGGGAACTTTTGAAAAAATAATGATGCCTTTAGCTAGTAAGTTGGGAGCTAATAGATATTTAAATGTGATTAGAGATGCATTTATGCTATCCTTTCCATTGACAATATTTGGTTCAATGTTTGTAGTTTTAGCAAATTTACCTTTTTTAGATAAGATATTTAGTCAAGAAAGTTTGAATACTTTTAGAAGTGCTATAAATCCAGCTATGGAGGGAACACTGTTTATAGCAACACTATTTGTAGTTATTGGTTTAGGGTATCATTTATCAAAATCTTATGGAGTGGATGCTCTATTTGGGGCAGCTTTAGCTTTATCAGCATTTTTAATTTTAACACCATTTACTTTAGAGCATGGAAGTGGTCCAATAACTGGAGTTATACCTTTAGAAAGATTAGGGGCAAAAGGAATGTTTGTTGGAATGTTCACAGGTATATTTGCAACTGAGATATATAGAAAAATTATCCAAAAAGGATGGATTATAAAGATGCCTGAGGGTGTTCCACCTGCAGTTAGTAAGTCTTTTTCAGCTTTAATTCCAGTATTTGTAACTCTTACAGTTTTTGTTTTAATAAGAGTTGGATTTACAATGACATCTTTTGGAAATATTCATGATTTTATCTATACAGTTGTTCAAAAGCCTTTAGTAGCTTTAGGAAGTGGAGTTGTAACAACTTTAATAGCTATTCTTTTTATTCAAGTTCTATGGTTCTTTGGATTACATGGACAAATCATAGTAAATAGTGTTTTAGATCCAATTTGGAATACACTTTCTCTTGAAAATTTAGAAGCTTTTCAAAAAGGGATGGAGTTACCACATATAATTACAAAACAATTTATTGAGACATTTACTGTAGGAATTGGTGGAACTGGAATGACCTTAGGAGTTGTACTTTGTCTTTTAATGTTTACAAGGAGTAAGCAATTAAAAGAAGTTGGAAAGTTATCAGGTCCAGCGGGAATGTTTAATGTAAACGAACCATTAATCTTTGGATTACCTATAGTTATGAATCCAATAATTTTAATACCGTGGATATTATCTCCGATTATAGTTGTAGCTTTTAGTTATTTTGTAATGAGAGTTGGGCTAGTTCCACCACCAACTGGAGTAGCTGTTCCATGGACGGTGCCAATCTTTTTTAGTGGAATTTTAGCAACAAATTCTGTTTTAGGAGGAGTATTACAACTTGTAAATTTATGTATAGTAACAGCAATTTGGTTTCCATTTATAAAAGTTCTAGATAAACAATACTGTTTAAATGAAAATAATCATAGTGATGATTTAGAGATGGATTTAAAAGCAGAATTTGATAATTTATAATTAGGAGGAATAAATATGTATAAATTTCCAGATGGATTTTTCTGGGGAGCTGCAACATCAGGAGTGCAGAGTGAAGGGAGTACTAATCAAATCAATCAATCAATATGGAATTATTGGTTTGAGAAAGATTCTAAACGATTTAGCGAAGGAATTGGACCAGATATAGTTTGTGATACATATAATAGATTCAAAGAAGATGTATCTTTAATGAAGGAAATAAATTTTAATTCTTTTAGGACTTCCATTCAGTGGGCAAGATTAATAAAAAATTTTGAAACTGGAGAAGTTTGTGATGATGCAGTTAGATTTTATAATGAGTACATAGATGAGCTTTTAAAAAATAAAATTGAACCAATAATAAATTTATATCATTTTGATATGCCAATTGAATTACAAGAAAAATTTGGCGGATTTGAAAGTAAAAAAGTTATAGATTTATTCGTACTATTTGCTCAAAAAGCTTTTGAATTATTTGGAGATAGAGTGAAGTATTGGACAACGTTTAATGAACCAATAGTTCCAGTAGAAGGTGGCTATTTATATGATTTTCATTATCCTAATAAAAAAGATCCTAAGTTAGCAACTCAAGTAGCTTATAATATTATATTAGCCCACGCTAAAGTTATTAATTTATATAAAACTATGAATTTTTCCGGAAAAATAGGGGTAATATTAAATCTTACACCATCTTATGCAAGAAGTAATAGTGGAGACGATTTAAAAGCAGCATATATGGCAGATTTATTTTTCAATAGAAGTTTTCTAGATCCTATGTTAAATGGATATTTTCCCCAAGATTTATGTGAAATTTTAAAAAAACATCATTTAACTCCTGAAATAAATAAAATAGAACTAGAAGAAATAAAGAAATCTAAAGTTGATTTTCTAGGTGTAAATTATTATGTTCCAAGAAGAGTAAAAGCTAAAGAGAAAAAAGATGAAAAATTTAACAATCCAGAATATTATTTTGATTATTACATTAATCCAGATGGAAGATTTAATCCGTATAGAGATAATAATGAAATATATCCAATTGCTTTATATGATATAGCTAAAAATATTCAAGAAAATTATGGAAATATCCCATGGTATTTAGCAGAAATTGGAATAGCTATGGATTTAAAATCCGAAGGTGATATTAAAGAGAATGGTTTAATCGACGATACTTTTAGAACTAATTTGATGAAAGAGCATTTTATACAACTTCATAAAGCGATTGAAGAAGGAAGTAATTGCTTTGGAGTACATCAATGGACATTTATAGATTGTTGGTCATGGTTAAATTCTTTTAAAAGAAGATATGGTTTTTATAGATTAGATTTAGAAACAGGAGAAAGAATAAAGAAAAAGCATGGAGAATGGTTTGCAGAGTTAGCAAAGAATAATTATTTTAATTAAAAAAATAGACTGAGTAAAAAGTAAAAAACTTTTGAAAGGTCTTTTTATTTAAAGTTGGAGGATTTTATGAAACTAGGAGCTATTGA
>NZ_KI518095.1 GCF_000479045.1 Cetobacterium somerae ATCC BAA-474 | reverse complement strand
GCAGATTGTATGAGAAGGAATTTAGATGGAAGAGTAGAAACAATATTTCCATTAGAGGACATAAAAAATAAAAGAAAAGTTATTCAATTTATAAAAGATATTTTGAAGGATAATGTTAAATTAAGGATTCAAAATAAAGATGGAAGTTATTCTCTAAAAGAAAAAGTTTCAGTTTAAGAAAGGTTTTAAAAAGAATAGGTATAATACGATAGGATTATAATTAAAAGTAAAATAAAACTAGAAGGAATATAACTATGATTGAAAAAGAGATATTAATTCAGGCACAGAATGGTGATGAGGAAGCATTAGAATATATTATTAAAAAATATCAAAATGTTGTATATCAAAATATGAAGTATTTTTTTTTAAAGGATGGAGATGTTAATGATTTAATGCAAGAGGGATATATAGGACTAATTAGTGCAATTAATAATTATGATGAGAAAAAGGATGTTTATTTTTATACTTTTGCAAACGTTTGTATAAAAAGACAAATGATTATAGCTATAAAAAAGTCTAATACAGAAAAATATAGAAATCTTAATGAAGCCATGCAAGGGGAAAGTTACTATAAAAAAGAAGAAAATATAAATTATAAAAAACCATCTCTTTCTTTTTATAATCCAGAAGAAATACTTTTGAGCAAAGAGTTAGTTGAGTTATTAAAAGAATATTTAAATAATAACTTAAGTAAATTAGAAAAAAGTGTGTTTTATTATTTGCTTAAACAAAGAACATATATTGAAATTGCGGAATTATTAAATGAAACACCAAAAAGAATAGATAATATAATTCAAAGAATAAAGAAGAAAGTATATGAATATCTAAAAAGATATACATAAAATTAAACTTTTTATTGTTTATAGAATACCAAATTTTGAAAATCAAAAGGATAAGAGCTATGATTGAAAAAGATATTTTGATTCAAGCACAAAATGGTGATGAAGAAGCGATAGAAGAAATTATTAAACAACATGAAAAAATTATTTATATAAATAGCAGAACTTTTTTTTTGAAAGATGGAGAATTTAGTGATTTATTACAAGAGGGGTATATTGGATTAATCAAAGCTATTCAAGGGTATGATGAAAGTAAGGAAAGCTCTTTTAGTACATTTGCTAACTTATGTATAAGAAGACAAATGATTACTGCAATAAAAAGATCAAATACAGAGAAATATAGAAATTTAAATGAAGCTGTATACGATGGAAGTTATTGTGAGAAGGAAGAAAAAATACATTATAAACGTCCTTCTTTAATGTTTCATACTCCAGAAGAGATACTTTTAAGTAAAGAACTAATTGAACTATTAGAAAAATATTTAGAAGAAAATCTAACTAATTTAGAAAAGAGTGTGTTTTATTATTTAATTAAACAACAAACTTATGTTGAAATTGCTAATATATTAAATGAAACACCTAAAAAAATTGATAATACGATTCAAAGAATAAAGAAAAAAATACGAGAATATTTAGAGATATATA
>NZ_KI518094.1 GCF_000479045.1 Cetobacterium somerae ATCC BAA-474 | reverse complement strand
TTAATGGTTTGAGTAATGTTCTAATTTTTTCTACAATTAATTTTAGAATTTACTTGCAATACACACAACTAAAGAAAAAATTCTTCTTGAAGTTAAAGGTAGTGTTAAGAATAATAAAAAAAATAAAAAATAGTTTCACGAAAATATGAAAAATCTCGGGGGGGTGAATAACCGTTACTATAAGAGTCTAAATATCGTGAAATCAGAAAAATAAAAATGGCTCATTTATAGATTAATAAAGTAACGGTAATATGTATTTAAAGAAAATTCATCATGTAGCAATAATTTGTTCTGATTATGCAAAATCAAAAAACTTTTACACAGAAATTTTAAATCTTGAAATTATAAAGGAGACTTATCGTAAAGAGAGAAATTCATATAAATTAGATTTAGCAATTGGGAACTGTGAAATTGAGCTTTTTTCTTTTTTAGAGTCTCCTAAAAGATTGAGCTATCCAGAAGCTACAGGATTACGTCACTTAGCTTTTGAAGTTGAAGATATATTTAAAATGGTAGAATATTTAGATTCTAAAGAGATACAATGTGAACCTATTAGAATTGATGAAATAACAGGTAAAAGATTTACATTTTTTCAAGATCCTGATAATCTTCCACTTGAAATTTATGAATTATAAAAAAATAAGATTTGTTTAAAAAGAGCTGGAGGAATCCAGCTCTTTTTATCAAAATAAAATTAAAGTATGGTATTTTATCATAAATGCTTAAATGAACTAAATAATGCAATAAGAATATTACAAATTTTATTTATTATAATAGGATTGGTAAAAGGATTTTTAATTTTAGAAAAGATGTAAATAAGGTAAAGAAGGTAATGAAAAAAATTAAATTAAAAATCAAAATATAACTCCAAAACTTTAGGATTAGGCGTTGTATTTCTAGAAATATTTGAGATAAGTTTATCTTTATCCTTGGAAGTCTCATAAGTATTAATACTTTCTTTAATTTTTAGATTAAAAAAAGTTATTCGATTATCTTCACAAACTACCCCAACTTCTTTTTGTTTATCTGAATATGTTTCCTTTGGAAGTTGATACCTATTACTTTTATATGTTACAGTATTGTCTTTTGACAAAGAATAGGTTACAATACTGTTAGTTGATTCTTCTTTTT
>NZ_KI518093.1 GCF_000479045.1 Cetobacterium somerae ATCC BAA-474 | reverse complement strand
AATAAAAAATATTAGTAGTAAATATGAAATAAAAAAGATGATTATGACCATAGGGTTAGAAGATTTCAAAAATATATTAAAAATAGAAAATTTGAGAGATGATATATCTTTAATAAAAGAGAAATTTAATGAAATTATAATGAATAATGAACCTATTTTTCTGAAGGAGTTAGCAATTTCTGGAAAAGATATATTAAATTTAGGAATAAAAGATGGAAAAAAAATTAAAGAGTTATTAGAAAAATCTTTAGATATAGTATTGAAAAATCCTGAACTAAACCAAAAAAATTACTTACTAAAATTGATAGAGGAGGAAAAAATTTGAAGCGAAGAATACCTTTAACAACACAGATATTTTATGGAGTAGGAGTAAGTTATGCCATTGTGGATCAAATATTTGCACAATGGATTTTATATTTTTATCTTCCACCGGAAAACTCAGGACTTAAACCATTTTTAACACCTGTTTTAATATCATTGGCATTAGCTATTTCAAGAGTAGTAGATATGATTTCAGATCCAGTAGTAGGATATTTATCAGATAAATTTAATAGTAGATGGGGAAGAAGAATACCATTTATTGCCGTAGGAGCTATTCCACTAGCTATAACGACAGTAGCCTTTTTCTATCCACCAATGATAAGTGAAAAAGGAACATTTATCTATTTAGCGCTTATAGGATCTTTATTTTTTACATTTTATACAATTGTAGGAGCTCCATATAATGCTTTAATACCAGAAATTGGAGAGAATTCAGAGGAGAGATTGGATTTGTCTACATGGCAGTCAGTTTTTAGATTATTGTACAGTGCAATTGCAATGATTTTACCAGGAGTTTTAATTAAGTATTTTGGTAAAGGAGATACATTAGTTGGGATTAGAGGTATGGTTATTTCATTAAGTATTTTATGTGTTTTAGGACTGTATGTAACTGTTTTTTTAGTTCCAGAAAAAAAATACTCAAGACCTGTTGAACATGTTGGGAATATTAAAGAGATTTTAAAAGAAGTGGTAAAAGATAAAGATTTTAGGAATTATTTATTAGGATTACTATTTTTCTTTGTAGGATTTAACTCTTTAAGAGCCATGATGAACTATTATGTAGAGGATATAATGGGATATGGAAAAGAGACAATAACAATAGCATCAGCTTTATTATTTGGAGCCTCAGCTTTATTTTTTTATCCAGTAAATAAATTATCTAGAAAATTTGGATATAGAAAAATTATGTTAGGATCCTTAGTTGGATTAATAATACTAACAATAGCTTTATCATTATTAGGAAAAGTAATACCTGTAAAATATGGATTTTTAATATTTGCACTTTTAGGAATACCAATATCAGGAGCAGCATTTATATTTCCACCAGCAATGATGAGTGATATAAGTGAAAAAATAAGTAAAAGAATAAATAATAGAATCGAAGGAGTTTGCTTTGGAATTCAAGGATTTTTCTTAAAAATGGCATTTTTAGTCTCAATAGTTGTATTACCATTGATGCTTGTTTTAAGAGGAAGTGGAGAGGTAACAAAGTTTGGTATATACTCATCGGCAATATTTTCAGCAGTATCTTTTGTAATCTCATATGTATTTTATTTTAAATATAATGAATAGGAGGAGTGTTGAAAAAAACAGAAATTGGGGCATTAATTATAATTTTTGCCTCAATTTTCTTTTTTAGGTTGTATTGGACAACGTTTAAAGAGAAAATTGAGATAGGAGATATCATTGAACTAACTGGTAGAGTAGATGCAGGAAGAGGAAGAATTGAAAATATAAATGGAAAATATCCAGTAAAAAATATGTATTTTATAGTAAACAAAGTAGAAGATGGAGAAAAAATTATTTTAGGAGAAGTAAAGAAAATAAAGTTTTCAAAATGGGGAGTTCAATATAATATAGAGGCAGAAGAGGTAAAAAATAAAGAGAACATATTGAGAAATTTTTTTATAAAAAAAATAAAGAAAATAAGTGCAGATTATTCTTTTAGTTTAGAGCATTTTTTGAGAGCAACAGTCTTAGGAGAGGGATATTTATTAGATGAAGATGTAAAGGAAAAGTTTAGATACACAGGAACAGCTCATTTATTAGTAATATCTGGATTACATATTGGGGTAATTATTGCTGGAATGTCATTGTTATTATTAAAATTAAATATTAATAAAAGAAAAAGATATATTTTAGTTTTTATCATTCTAACATTATATGTTATTTCCATTGGAAAATCGCCATCAATATTTAGAGCATATATAATGGGATCAATTTATTTATTAGGAAATATTTTATATGAGAAGGTAAATAGTAAAAAAAGTTTTATATTAGCTTTTTGTTGTTCACTTTTAATTTTTCCAACATGGATTTACTCCATATCTTTTTGGATGTCATATATAGCAGTATTTTCTATAATTTTTATTTATGAAAAAATTCCTAAAATAAAAAAATATAGAAGTAAATATTTAAATAAGGTATTAAATACACTATTAATGACATTAACAATTCAACTTTGTATGACACCAATTTTTTATATATTTTTTAATACGATTCCTTTGTTTTCAGTTTTTAGTAATTTAATTATAATTCCAATAGCATCAGTTTTTATAATGATAAGTTTTATGACAATATTTTTATCAAATTTTTATTTAGAATTTTTAACAATTTCATTGGTAAATTATACTTATATAATTTTAATAAAGAGTATTGAATTACTAAGTGAAATTCCATATTTGACATTAGAATTATAGTTGTGTTAAGCTATTTATGCGAGGTGATAAAAATGATTGTTTTAAAGGTTATAATTTTACTATTTTCTTTGGTACTACACGAATTAGCTCATGGATATATGGCTTTATTTTGTGGAGATAAAACAGCTAAATATTCAGGAAGACTATCTTTAAATCCATTAAAGCATTTAGATCCAATAGGAGCGTTAGTACCAATTTTTATGTTGTTAAGTGGTTCGAATTTTATAATAGGATGGGCCAAACCAGTACCAGTAAATTATTTTGCTTTTAGAAATGGGAGAGTTGGAGAGTTCTTAGTTTCAATAGCAGGAGTTTTAACAAATTATTTATTAATGATACTTGGAGCTATTTTAATAAAATATGGAATAATACCTTTTAATGACATATCAATTTATTTTATAATAATAAATATGGCCTTGGGAACATTTAATCTTTTGCCAATTCCACCATTAGATGGATCAAGAGTTATAGCATCGTTTTTAAATGATGAAAATAGAATAAAAGTATTTACTTTAGACACATATGGAATTTTATTTATAATAGTATTAAGTTATTTTGGAATATTAAGTAAAATGATGTCTCCTATATACAATATTTTAGTGAGATTTATAGATTTGATAATTAGGAGTTAGTTAAATGAAAAGTATAAAAAAAGCTGTAAGGATAGAGTTTGAAGAAAGAAAATCAAAATTTATAGGTTATGCTAAACCAATTTCAACAAAAGAAGAGGCTGAAGATTTTATAAGTATGATTAGAGAGATGCATCCAGATGCTACTCATAATTGTACTGTTTATAGAGTTATTGATAATGGGCAAGAATATTTTAAGGCTGATGATGATGGAGAACCTAGTGGAACTGCTGGAAAACCTATGGGTGAAATATTGACTTATATGGAAGTAAATAATGTAGTAGTAGTAGCGACAAGATATTTTGGTGGCATAAAATTAGGAGCTGGTGGTTTAGTAAGAAATTATGCCAAAACTGCAAAGTTAGCAGTCTTAGAAGGAGAAATTGTAGAATTTATAGAAAGAGTTGAGTGTTTGTTAGATTTTTCTTATGAGAAAATAAATGAAGTAGAGACGTTACTTATAAATGGTAATGAGGAGTTATTACATAAAGATTTTAACGAACGTGTAACGTATAGAGTAAAAGTTTCTAATGAAACATTGGAGAAGTTAAAAGAACTTAAAGATATATTGGTAATAATGTAAAAACAGGTAGATTGTTCTACCTGTTTACTTTTATTTTATAATCTTTTTTTTTGAATAAAAATAGTAATAATAAAGTCAAAGTTACATAAGCAAATTCAACAACTATTATGTAATATGGCCACTCTCCAAAATAATTAAGAGGAGATGAGAAAGTTGGTTTTCTATTAATATAAAGATAATTTGTTCCAAGAACAGTATTAATAAAATAAACACCAGCTGCAATAACATTTAAACCTAAGAATGAACCGGTCCATGACTCTAAAGATGGTCTTAACTTAAATACTTTATACTCAACTATAGCAACAAAAATTATATAAAAATGCGTTGAGAAAAAACTTATGTTAAAAAAATGAGGGAATGTTTCTCTTACTTCAGGTGTTAGTAGAGCAAAAACGGCTCCAATAGACCAAAAGAATGTTGCATATAAAAATGGTCCAAACCTAAATATAGATCCAAATACCGCAAATATAAGAGTTATGTTGCAAAGGTGTAGTGGAAGCAATTGATACCAAGCTTCACCAATTAATTTATATCTAATAAAAAGTTCACCACATTTAATTAATAAAATGACAAAAGATATAATCCTCATAATTTTTTTAGGCTGTGGATTGTATGCAACTCCAAAATAAAGAAACAGAAAAACCAAAGAATATCCCAAAAGATAAAAAAGATGTAATTTATCAAATAGTTCGAACTCCATGTACTCCTCCTAATTTATTTATGAAAACCTAAATCTGCAGGATTAATATCCCCAGAAACATGCTGAATAGTTCCACCTAGACTTTCAAATTGTGCTCTTTTTTCAGCGGTTTTCGTAATAAGATTTATAGTTTTTTCATTTAGTGACGATTTATTATAATGCCCTTTAGACCAATAATCAATAATTAATTTACTATCTCCAAAAATTCTAAAATTTCTTTCTCTTAAAGCAATGTCAATAGCTAAAAAAACACCTATTAATTCACCATAGTTATTTGTGCTACCTTGAGGAGCGAGATAGTTTCCAAATTCATTTATCATTTTTTCAGGAAGAATATTATCAAGTAAAGAGATTCCTAAACGGTTAGTAACTCTGACCTCAACACCAATACCTCGTCCAGTTCCAGCATCAAAATAGATGCCATCTTCTAATTTATTTTTAGCCTCTTGAATTTTTAATTTTTTATCTTCATATAGACCACCATTTTTTAACCACTCTTTAGCTTCAAGCTCTGTTTTAAATGATTTATAACGAGCATTTTTTCCTTTAGTAGCATTTTGACATTCAGGCCAAGAAGTTACAATTTTTGAGTAATTTTCATTATCTATAATAAAAGCATAATATTTTGTAGCCATAATTCTCCTTTTAAAGTTTTATATTATTTTATCATAAAATTAAAAAAAATAAAAAGGAAAGAGAAGAAAATATCAAAAAAACTTCGGATCATTAGTAAAAAAATGTTGCAAAAGTTAAAAATTTATGATAAAATCTTTACGATAAATAGAAAGATTTTAGGAAGGTGAAATTAATGAGAAAAGGAATTCATCCAGAGTACAAAGTAATAACTGTTGATTGTACATGTGGAAACAAATTTGAAACAAGATCAACTTTAGCAAAGGGAGACGAGCTTAAAATAGCTGTTTGTTCAAACTGTCACCCATTCTATACTGGAAAAGCTAAGTTCATAGACGCAGCTGGAAGAGTAGAGCAATTCAATAAGAGATTTGGATTAAAAAAATAAGAAAACGGGACTATGTCCTGTTTTTTTTTAAAGAAATATAACTAGGGAGGTTAAAATGGCTGTAATAGAAATAAATCATCCGCTAATACAACATAAATTAACATTATTAAGAAATAAAAATACGGATACAAAATCATTCAGAGAAAATTTAAATGAGATATCTAAGCTGATGACTTATGAAGTGACAAAAAATTTAGTTTTAGATGAAATTGAGGTTGAAACTCCTCTAATGAAAACAACTGGATATACATTAGGAACAAACATTGCAGTTGTACCTATTTTAAGAGCTGGATTAGGAATGGTAGATGGAATCGTATCTTTAATTCCAACAGCAAAAATAGGACATATAGGAGTTTATAGAGATGAAGAAACTCTACAACCAGTATATTACTACTGTAAACTTCCTGTAGATGTTCAAAACAAGCAAGTTATATTAGTAGATCCAATGTTAGCAACTGGTGGATCAGCAATATACGCAATAGATTATTTAAAAAATGCTGGAGTAAAAAATATAGTATTTATGTGTTTAGTAGCTGCACCAGAAGGTATAGCAAAAGTTTTACAAACACATCCAGATGTAGCAATTTATACTGCTAAAATAGACCAAGGATTAGATTCAAATGGATATATTTATCCTGGTTTAGGAGATTGTGGAGATAGAATATTTGGAACAAAGTAATTAAAAAAGCTGAACTTAGTTCAGCTTTTTTTTATTTCCTTTTCCTCTAAATAATCTAAAACATTTTTAATTTCTTGGATATTATCATCAGTTAAAATAGTGTGAAACTTTTTATCAAGCTTATCTAGAAACTCTTCAACATGACTTGCAATTCTTTCTCCATCTTTAGTTAAAGAAACATAAAAACTTCGAGCATCTTGATTAGATTGAGATTTAATAATATAACCTAAGCCTTCTAATTTTTTTAAAGTTTTACTAATTGCAGGTTTTTCAATAACTCCTAAGTCAACGAGTTGAGTAGGCGTTATTTTTTTTAACTCTTTAATTTTTAAAAGTATAATTCCTTGGGATGATTCTAAATTAAAAATTTTTAAATTATCATTAAGATGTTTTTTTTGTAACCTATTTATTCTTGAAAATAAAATAGGAATTTTAATTTTATTCATTGGTTCCTCCCTCTATAAATAAAAGAAATCTAGTTAAAAACATTGAAAAAATAAGAATAATAGTTATTTGTAATGCTCTAGTAGAAGCTTTAGTAACGATATCACCATAAGGTGTAAGATATAGACATATAGGAAGTATAATAGCTTTAATTAGTCCAAAAAAGAATATTTTCTGAAAAGGTGTTTTACCATAGTAACCTATGTAAACCATAGGATATATAAAAACCATTAATGCAAAAGCAAAAATAAATGGATTATTGCTAATTCCGTTTATAAAAAATGAAAAAATTATAGCTAAAAAGCAACCTAAACTATGAATAGTGATATTTAAAAAAGATAGTTTATGAATTTTTTCTAAGTTTAAATTCGTATAAATTCCAGCTAAAGTAGCATATGCAAAAAAAGTGTCTCTGATATCAAAAAACATATATGCTAACCATAAAGCAAAAACGATAATAGTTATTTTAAAAATATGAAAAATATCTTTATCAATATCTTCTCGTTGAGATTTTTTAACTCCTAAATTTTCTTCTTTTGTTGGAAAAATAAGAAGTAATATCCAACCAATTATCCCTCCTAAAACTGTGACTAAAACAATATCAACAACCATATTTTCAACAACTTTATCACTATATGTAGCATATATAGTTGTGAAAGAATAACCTAAGATACTACTTCGTATACCATTGGGATGCTTATATGAGAAAAAAAAGCAACTGAAAAAAACAGCAAATGTAACAACAGCAAAAGCTAAAATATTTTCTCTAAAAATCTCTGTAAACAATAAGCCTAAAGCTGCAAAAAATGAAATCCACCAGTAATTAGAAAAGAATATCTTTATAGAAAATTTTTTCATTGTAGTTACTACCCCAAAAGCAATTATAGGAATTTGGAAGTTAAAAGAAAAATTTGTGTATTTACTTAGTAAAATTCCAATAGTTATTGCTAGAAGACTTCTAAAAATATCAGGTATAAAATTGACGTTGTCGTTACTAGTAGACATAATTAAACACCATAATTATATTTATCCAAATTTTAGCTAAAAAATTATAAAAGATATTATTAGTTTCTGATAAAAGAATAACAGAAGCCATAGAGCCACTTGATAAATGTTTTATTGATTTTGAATTTTCAGCAATAATTGAAACTCGAATTTTTCCATTGTCTCTAATCCAACGATTATCAGTTGGAATATTGACAAGAGAACTAGATGTACTATACCCTTGAGCTAAAATTGGACTTATGTTTTCAACGGTACCTTTAAAAATAATTCCTGGAATTCCATCAAATAAAATTAAAGCCCTTCTATCGGGAGTTATTGATTTTATATTTTTTTCTTTTAAATCTACATTAACTTTTAATATATTATCATTTTTTATATAAAATAGAGGTGTATTTTCTTTAATCGATGTATTCTGATAAAAATTATCCATAACCACTTCACCATTAATAGGAGAAAGAATAGTTGTATCTTGAAGATTAATTCTAGCTTTATCTAGAGCTCCTTCTGCTATTAAAAGCGTAGGAGTAGAATCTTCATTTGTTTTATATTTTGTAAGAAGATTATCTAAAATACCTTCACTGTTTTTTAATGTTTTTTCTGATTCAAGAACTTTGGTTCTCATATTGTCTAAATCAATTTCACTAATAAATGATTTTTTATATAAAGATTCAAATTTAGTAAGTTCTTTTTTATTACGTAAATAGATATTTCGATTTTTTTCAACAATAATTTTATTTTTTTCAATATCACTTTTTAAAGTTTTAATAGAGTCAAGAGCTTCATTGTATTGTCCTAGTGCAGAAGTGTAAGAAGCTTTATATAGTTTATTATCAACACTAAATAGTGGTTGATGAATATTTACAAATTCACCATTTTTTACAAAAATTTGATCGACACTGCCAGAAACTTTGCTATAAACTGGAGCAATTTGATATTCCAAAAAGGCTCTAGAAGAGTATGGTATGTTCATCTGGAAAGTAACGGATAAAAATAAAAAAACTAAAAAACTAAAAAAAATACCTACATAAATTAAAATAGCTTTCTTTTTATAAATCATAATATCACTCCTAAATTAAAATAGTTTCCTAGGAAACTATTTTA
>NZ_KI518091.1 GCF_000479045.1 Cetobacterium somerae ATCC BAA-474 | reverse complement strand
ACTGTTTGTATAGAAAATAAATTCATAATAATGTATAATTATATATATAATTATATAAAAATAAAAAAATTATTTATAAAATTTATAATAAATATGTAATTGTTAGGGGGAGAAATATGAATTCTAATTTACAAGAATTTTTAGTAGCTTTATCAGAAATAAATGCAATAGAAATTGAAGTGGTCAATACAGACAAAGTAAGAGTATTTTCCACTGGAGTTTATAAAGAACGAATAGGGGAAATTTCAGATGAGTGTTTATATGAAAAAGTAATAAGTGAAAAAAGAACTATTTTAATAGAAAGTCCAAAAAATAATAAAGAATGTAAAGTTTGTTTTAATAATCGTTGTTTAAAAAAAATTATATTAGCCACACCGCTTACATATAAAGAACAAATATTAGGAGCTATATCAATTTTTAGTTTTTCTCTTTCTAAAAGAGATGAAATTTTAGAAAAAATAACTTTATATACAGATATTCTGAAAAAGATTTCTAGACAAATAACAGACAGTTTTTTTATAGAAAATTATTCAGAGCTATATCATGAAATTTTTTTAAAAATGAAAAAAGCGGTTTTTATATTAAATGAAAATGGACAAGTTATTGATTATAACAGAAGTGCAAATTCATATTTTAGTATGTTTAAAGAACTTAGGGGAAAAAAAGTAATAATAAATTTTAAAGAAGACAATAATTATGTCCTATCTATTGGAAATATTTCGCTAGAAGTTAAAGCAGAAATAAAATCTTTTGAAAATAAAAGAAGTTTTATTATTTTTAAAAAATCAAATAAATTTGTTTTTGAAGATAATTTTGATCAGCTACTAATAGGAAAATCTAAAGCTATATTAGAGCTAAATCGGAAAATAAAAATGGTTTCAAATTCAAAAATTCCAGTTATGATAAAAGGTGAAGTAGGTTCAGACGAGGAAATTATAGGGAAATTAATACATAATCTTTCAGAAAGAAGAAATAAAAAATATGTTTCAATAAATTGTAGAGATGAAGATGAAGAACATTTAGAGGAAAAAATTTTTGGAAATGATTTCAATAAAAATTTAAAAATTGGACTTTTAGAAAATTTAGATGGTGGAACATTATTTATAGAGGAAATTGAATGTATGCCAATTCATATACAAAAAAAATTACTTTACTATTTAAGAACATCTATGATTATACCAGAAAATAGTGAGAAACAGATTATATCAGATGTGAGAATCATAGTTTCAACAAGAATTGACTTATTGGAAAAAGTAAGACAAAATAAATTTATAGAAAATTTATTTTATGCAATTGATTCTGTAAAGATAGAGATGCCTGGGTTAAAATATAGAAAAGATGATATGGATGAAATTGTAGAATATCTAATAGAAAAACATTCTAAGATTCAAAATAAAAAAATAGATGGAATAAATGAAAAAGCTAAAAAACTTTTAATAGAAAGTGAGTGGAAAGGAAATTGGAAAGAGTTAGATAATGCTTTAAAAGTTATAGTGGAATTAACACCAGATGATAATGAAATTGGCATTGAAAATATTCCTGAAAGAATAAAAGAGTTACATATAACAAAAGATATGAAATTTAGAAAAATAAGAAAAATAGCTGAAGTTGAAAAAGAAGAGATTATAGCTGCTTTATCACAATTTGGTACTGATACTGATGCTAAACAAATTGTAGCGAAAAAATTAGGAATTGGAGTAGCAACCTTATATAGAAAGATAGAAAAATATCAAATTGATAAAAAAAGTTTAATTTAAATTGAAAATACCCATAAAATGGGAATTTTAAAAAAAATAAAAAAATATCAAAATGAAAAAAAGGTATATATATACCTTTTTTTTATTGTTTAACATCCTAAAAAATGACTAAAAAACCTAAAAAAAAACATTTGAGAATTAAAATGTATATAGTATAAAAGTGTTAAGAGATTAAAAGAAGTAAATATTGATATGGAGGAATTATGGATAAAAAAATTAAATGGCAAAAAAATAATTTGCCAAAATCAAAAATAGAAAATTGTGAACAGATTTTGTCTTTAAAAGAAGTAAAAAAAGCGAAAGAATTTCATAAAAGTTTTCCAGAGTATGAAGTAACTCCACTTGTAAAATTAGAAAACTTTGCTCAAAAAATAGGTATTAAAAGTTTTTATTTAAAAGATGAATCTTATAGATTTGGACTTAATGCATTTAAAGTTTTAGGTGGATCATATTCTATGGGAAAATATATAGCACAAAAATTAGGAAAAGATATATCCGAACTAAAATATGAAGATTTTATAAGTAAAGAAGCAAAAGAAAAGTTAGGAGAAATAACTTTCTATACAGCAACAGATGGAAATCATGGAAGAGGAGTTGCTTGGACAGCAAATAGACTTGGACAAAAATCAGTTGTATATATGCCTAAAGGATCTTCTGAATTTAGATTACAAGCAATTAAAAATGAGGGAGCAGAAGCTTCGATAACAGATATGAATTATGATGATGCAGTAAGGCTTGCAGCAAAAAATGCTAAAAATAGTAATGGCGTTATAATTCAAGATACAGCATGGGAAGGATATGAGGAGATTCCTACATGGATAATGCAAGGATATGGAACAATGACTTTAGAAGCAATAGAACAACTAAAAAAAGATGGAATAAATAAACCTACTCATGTTTTTGTACAAGCTGGCGTAGGATCTTTAGCCGGTGCAGTTCAAGGGGTGGTTGTTAATAGTTTTGGATTAGATGTAAAAACTATAGTAGTGGAAGCAAACTTAGCAGATTGTTTATATAAATCATCAGTAATAGGAGATGGGGAAGCATATAGCGTTGGTGGAGATATGCAAACAATAATGGCCGGACTAGCTTGTGGAGAAGCAAATATTATATCTTGGGAAATTTTGAAAACATATTCTGATACATTTATTTCGTGTCCAGACTGGGTAGCTGCAGAAGGAATGAGAATTTTAGGAAATCCACTGAAAGGAGATCAAAGAGTTATTTCAGGAGAGTCAGGTGCAGTTACAACAGGGCTTGTTTATGAAATTATGACAAATCCCCAATACCAGGATTTAAAAAATAATTTAGAGTTAGATGAAAATTCAATAGTTCTTGTTTTTTCAACAGAAGGAGATACAGATCCTAATAAATATAGAGAAATAGTTTGGAAGGGTGGATACTTAAGAGATTAAATATTTTATTAAAATTAAGAATAAAAAAGTAGTAAGGAGGTAAAAATGTTACATACAAAAACTATACTAACAAAAAAAAGGGAAGAGTTTGTAATAAAATTTCTTCAAGAAATGATTCAACAACCATCTAATTCAGGAAAAGAGTCAGGAGTTGTAGAGGTTATAAGGAAAAATTTGTTAGATATGGGATATGATTCAGTGCATATTGATAAATTTGGAAATGTTATTGGATGTATAAAAGGAAATAAACCAGGAAAAAAGATTTTGTTTGATGGACACATTGACACTGTTCCAGTTCAAGGAAGAGAAAAATGGAAGTATGATCCATACGGTGGAACAATTTCTGATGGAAAGCTTTATGGAAGAGGAACTTCAGATATGAAGGGACAAACCGCTGCTTTTATGGTTGCAAGTGCTTATTTTGCAGAGGATTGTAAAAAAGATTTTGCAGGAGAAATTTATGTAGCTGGAGTTGTACATGAAGAAATTTTCGAAGGAATTGCAGCTAGAGAAATATCAAAATATGTAAAACCTGATTATGTAGTTATTGGTGAATCATCGGAATTGAATCTAAAAATTGGTCAAAGAGGACGAGGAGAAATAGTATTAGAGACATTTGGAAAACCTGCTCATTCAGCAAATCCAGATAAAGGAATTAATGCAGTATATAAAATGGGTAAAATAATTGAAGAGATTAGAAAAATAGTTCCTCCAGAAACGGAATTAGGAAAAGGAATTTTAGAATTAACAGATATAAAATCTTCACCTTATCCTGGAGCTTCTGTAGTTCCTGATTATTGCAGAGCAACTTATGATAGAAGATTACTAGTAGGTGAGACTAAGGAGGAAGTTCTAGCTCCAATAGAGGATGTTTTAAATAAACTAATGAAAGAAGATCCAGAGTTAAAAGCTAAAGTTTCCTTTGCAATAGGAAAAGAAACTTGTTATACAGGAGAGATAATAGAAGGAGAAAGATTTTTTCCAGGTTGGCTATATAGTGAAGATGATGAATTTGTACAAAAAGCATATAGAGGATTAAAAGATGTAGGGCTTGAGCCTGAAATTACACAATATTCATTTTGTACAAATGGATCTCACTATGCAGGGGAAGCAAAAATAAAAACAATAGGATTTGGGCCATCTAAAGAAAATTTAGCTCATACAATCGATGAGTATATAGAATTAGATCAATTATTTAAAGGTATAAAAGGATATTATGGAATTTTAAAGTCGATTTATGATAAATAAAATTAAGGAGAAAATACAATGAAAACTTTAATAAAAAATGGTCTCATAGTAGATGGTAGTGGAGATCAACCATATATTGGTGATATTCTCATAGAGAAAGAGAAAATAGTGGCTATTGAAAAAAGTATTGATTGTAAAGATATAGATAGAATAATTGATGCTAAAGATCTTGTTGTAGCTCCAGGGTTTATAGATACGCATTCTCACTCTGATTTAGTAATTTTAGAAAGTCCTTACAACGAAGTAAAGGCTAGACAAGGAATAACTACAGAGATTTTAGGACAAGATGGAATTTCTATGGCACCTTTACCTAAAGAGTTTATATCTTCTTGGAAAAAAAATCTAGCTGGTTTAGATGGAACTTCAGAAAGCATTAATTGGACATATGAAACAACTGACGGATATTTAAAGCAGATGGAGAAAAGCAAAGTTGGTCTTAATTATGCATATCTTGTTCCTCATGGAAATATACGTATGGAAGCTATGGGGTTAGAAGGAAGAGCAGCTACAGAAGAAGAAATTAAAAAAATGTGTGAAATAACTCGACGAGAAATGGAAGCAGGAGCTTTTGGCTTATCAACAGGTTTAATCTATATTCCTTGCACTTATTCAGAAACAAAAGAGTTAATAGAAATGTGCAAAGTTGTAGCGGAGTTTAATGGAGAATTAGTTATACATCAAAGATCAGAGGCGGGAACAATACTTGAATCGATGGAAGAGGTTATAAGAATCGGAAAAGAATCTGGAGTAAAAATACATTTTTCTCATTTTAAAGTTTGTGGAAAACAAAATTGGAAATATATTGATGAAGTTGTAAACCTTTTGGAAAAAGGCGAAAAAGAAGGCGTAAAAATTAGTTATGATCAGTATCCTTATGCTGCTGGATCTACTATGTTAGGAGTAGTTCTTCCACCTTGGGCACATGCAGGAGGAACTGATAAATTGATGGAAAGATTAAAAAATGAAGAAGACAGAAAAAAAATGAAATTTGACATTGAAAATGGAATTCCAGGTTGGGATAACTTCATTGAATTTGCTGGATTTGATCAAATATTTATAACTTCAGTTGTTAGCAAGAAAAACCAAGATTTAGTTGGAAAAAATTTAATTGAAGTGGGAGAAATAAGAAAAAAAGCCCCATACAATGCTACATTTGATTTACTTTTAGAGGAAGAAAATGCAGTTGGAATGGTTGATTTTTATGGACTTGAAGAACATATTATAAAGTTTTTAAAAAGACCTGAACAAAATGTCTGCACAGACGCTCTTTTAGCTAAAGGAAAACCTCATCCAAGAGCATATGGATCATTTCCAAGAGTTTTAGGAAGATATGTGAGAGAAAAACAAGTTTTGAAGCTCCAAGAGGCAATTTATAAGATGACTAAAAAAGCAGCAGAAGCAATAGGGATTTCTGAAAGAGGAGAGTTAAAACCTGGAATGTTTGCTGATATAACAATTTTTGATCCTAAAACAATAATAGATAAAGGTGACTATATAAATCCAGCTCAATTTCCAGAAGGAATACAATATGTTATTGTAAATGGAACTCCAATTATAGATGATGGTATTTTTAAAAAAGTATCACCAGGAAAGGTTATTAGAAGAAAATAAGAGGAGGTAACTATGTATATTGTTGGAAATGGAAGAGTTATAACTCAAGATGATAAAAATCCATATATAGAAAATGGAGCTGTAGTAATAAAAGAAGATGAAATAATAGAAGTTGGAAATTTTAGTGATTTAAGAAAGAAGTATAGTGATGCTGAAATTATAGATGCAGATGATGGAATAATAATGCCAGGTCTCATAAATACTCATATGCATATATATTCAAGCTTTGCAAGAGGGATGGACATAAAGGGAAGTACAAGAAATTTTGATGAAATTCTTAAAAATCTTTGGTGGAAAGTAGATAAAAGTTTATCTCTAGATGATATTGAATATTCAGCATATGTAACATATATGGAAAGTATAAAAAATGGAGTAACAACGGTAATAGATCATCATGCTTCACCGATGGCAATAACGGGAAGTCTAGAGAGAATTGCTAAAGTTGCAGATTATTTAGGAATAAGAACTTCTTTATGTTATGAAGTTTCTGATAGGGATGGAATTGAGAAAGCAGAAGAGGGAATAAGAGAAAATGTAGAGTTTATAAAATATGCTGATAGAAAAAATTCAGATATGATAAAAGGAATGTTTGGAATTCATGCTTCTTTTACAGTATCAAACGAAACTTTAGAAAAATGTAAGAAGGCTATGGAAAATATAGATGTTGGATATCATATTCATGTTGCTGAAGGAATAACAGATTTAAATGACGCCCAAGAAAAATACGGGAAAAGAGTTGTGAAAAGACTTAATGAATATGGAATATTTAAAGAAAATACAATAGCAGTTCATTGTATACATATTAATGATTATGAATTAGATATTTTAAAAAATTCAGGATGTAATGTTATCCATAATCCAGAATCAAATATGGGGAATGCAGTCGGTTGTTCTCCAGCAATAAAAATGTTAGAAGAAGGATTAATTGTAGGTCTTGGAACAGATGGGTACACAGCAGATATGATTGAATCTCTAAAAGTAGCTAATATTTTACATAAACATGAATTAAAGGATCCAACAGTAGGATGGAAAGAAGCTCCTTTAATGCTTTTTAGAAACAATCGAGAAATAATAAAAAAACAATTTGGATGTAATACGGGGATTTTAAAAAAGGGAGCAAAGGCAGACATAGCAATATTTGACTATATACCTCATACTGAGCTTAATGAAAATAACTATAATAGTCACATAATATTTGGAATTTCAGGAAGAGGAGCTACTACTACTATTTGTAATGGAAAAATTCTTATGAAAAAAAGAAAGCTTATTAATGTAGATGAGAAATCAATCTTAGAGAAAGCTAGAACAATTTCGAAACAAATGTGGAAAAGTGTAGAAAAATAAAAAATAAATATAGGAGGGTTGTTATGGAAGAAGATTTAGAATTGGTAAGAGATGAGGGGTTAGGAAGTAAATCAAAATTGGATCGATACTTTAAAATTAGTGAAAGGGGATCGGATGTAAAGACAGAATTATTTGCAGGGTTAACAACATTTATGACAATGGCTTATATTTTGGCAGTTATACCAGGAACACTTTCAAAAACTGGAATACCATTTTCAGGAGCATTTGCAGCGACAGCATTATCATCAGCAATAGCAACATCTTTAGCTGCATTATTTAATTTTCCATTTGGATTAGGACCATCTTTAGGTATGAATGCATTCTTTGTATTTTCAGTTGTTTTAGGTCAAGGACATAGTTGGCAGTATGCTTTAACAGCAGTTGCAATATCTGGAGTTTGTTTACTGATATTAACTGTAACAAGAGTGAGAGAAAAATTGTTTGATGTAATTCCATTTAATATTAAAATGGCAATGATTGCAGGAATTGGATTATTTATAGCTTTAATAGGTCTTGTAAGTGGTGGAATAGTTGTAGCAGGACAAGGAACTGTTGTAACTCTAGGAAACCTAAAGGACCCAAGAGCAGTATTAACACTTGTTGGAGTTTTTTTAACAGGATCATTAATGTATAAAAATATAAAAGGTTCCATGTTTTGGGGAATAATTGGAACTGCTATAATAGGATTTTTTATGGGTGTAACAAAATTACCAACAAGTTGGCAAGTAATTCCAGATTTGAAATCTACGGTTTTTCAATTTGTAGGAATGGATGAAATTTTGACACCAAACATGGCTTTAGTAGTATTTACATTTCTTTTTGTTGCAATATTTGATACTGTTGGAACTCTTATAGGACTTGGAGGGAAGGCAAATTTATTAGATGAAAATGACAACCTACCAGGAGTAACAAAAGCTTGTCTTTGTGACTCTATTGGGACTATAATGGCAGGATTTTTAGGAACATCTCTTGTTGGAACATTTGTTGAATCAGCTTCAGGAATAGCAGAAGGTGGAAAAACAGGATTAACAGCATTAACAACATCAATACTTTTTGTAATAGCATTATTTCTATCACCATTATTTATTATGATACCAGCATCAGCTACAGCACCAGTATTAATTATAGTAGGACTTTTAATGGTAACTGCTATAAAAGCGATAAATTTTGATGATATAACAGAGGGAATACCAGCATTTTTAACAATTATCTTAATGCCATTAACATATAGTATAGCAGATGGAATTGTTATTGGAATTTTATCATATGTGGCTTTAAAAGTTTTAACTGGAAAATTTAAAGATGTGACGAAGGTAATGGCTGTTTTGGCAATTCTGTTTGTAGTAAAAATTATGTTTATTTAGTTAATACAAGGGAGGATGAGAGAAGTGTTAAAGTTATTTAAAGGAGATATATATCACACACCAAAATTTGGGAAACATGAAATTATTGAAAATGGATACATTGCAGTAAAAAATGGTCAAGTATTAGGAGTTTATAAAGAAGTTCCAAAGGAGCATAATATGGCTGAATTAATTGATCATAGTGGAAAATTAATAATACCTGGATTTATAGATACTCACTTTCATGCACCACAATTTACAAATAGAGGTTTGGGATTAGATAAAGAATTACTTCCTTGGTTAGAAACATACACTTTTCCAGAAGAAGCTAAATATGAAAATATAAAATATGCTAAAAAAGCATATGAAAAAGTAATAATAGAATTATGGAGACAAGGAACTACTAGATCAGTTTTATTTGGAACAATCCATAGAGAAGCTACGGAGCTTTTAATGGAGATGTTAGATAAATCAGGATTAGGGGCTATGGTAGGAAAAGTTAATATGGATAGAAATGCACCAGAATTTTATCATGAAACAACACAAGAGTCTTTAAATGAAACTAGAAAATGGTTAGAAAATACAAAAGATAGATATGAGAGGGTTAAACCAATTATAACTCCAAGATTTGTACCAACGTGTACACCAGAATTATTATCAGGATTAGGAGCTATAGCTAAAGAGTTTAATGTTAAAATCCAATCTCATTTATCTGAAAATAAAGGAGAAATTGCTTGGGTATCAGAATTGGAACCAACAGCAAAACATTATGCAGATGTATATAATACTCATGGATTATTTGGTGATCAACCAACTATTCAAGCTCACTGCATTTGGAATACCAAAGAAGAACTAGAATTAATGAAAGAGAAAAAAATAATGGTAGCTCATTCACCACATTCAAATAACAATTTATCATCTGGAATAGCTCCAATAAGAAAATTAGTTGATATGGGAATACCAGTAGGATTAGCATCTGATATATCAGGAGGACATGATGTATCTATAGCTAAGGCAATTGTAAGCGCTTCACAAGTTGCAAAATTAAGATGGGTTTATTTAGATGATAGTAATAAGCCGTTATCTACTTCTGAATGGTTTTATATAGCTACTAAAGGAGGAGGACAATTCTTTGGAGATAATATAGGTTCTTTTGAAAAAGGAAATGAATTTGATGCTCTGATTATAGATGACTCTAATATAGCTGATATAAACCCAAGAGATGTAATGGAGAGAGTAGAAAGATATATTTATGTAGGTGATGATAGAAATATAGTAGAGAGATATGTATCAGGAAATAAATTGGATAAACCAAATTTTAATTAAAAGATTACGGAGGATAAGAATGGCAGATTTAAGAGTAATATTATCAGGATTAAAATATGCAAATCCAGTTATAGTAGGGGCAGGACCAACATCAAAAGATGCTGATATATGTAGAGAAGCAGTAGAAAATGGAGCAGCAGGAGTAGTAGCAAAAACTGTTTCATCAGAACCAGCAAAAGTACCAAAACCATGTATGCAGGATTTTAAAGGAAAATATTTTTTAAATACAGAATTATGGTCAGAACATTCAGTTGAGTATTGGGTAGAAAAAGAGTACAAAAAATGTAAATTTAAAGATGAACCTTTAATAATTGGAATGGGTTATGTAGCAGCTGATATTGAAAAAGTAGTACCGTTGGTAGATAAATTTGCAGATGCATATGAAATCTCTGCTCATTATGTAGGAAGAGATATTACGCCAATGTTGGAAACTTTAACAGCAGCAAAAAAACATACTAAAAAACCTGTATTTATGAAAATTTCACCAGGTATTCCAGATATTTCAGAGACAGCTAGAATTTTAGAAGAACATGGGGCAGATGGGGTGGTAGCGATGAATTCTTATGGACCATGTCTATCAATAGATATAGAAACAGGTATGCCATATATGGGTTCTAATACAGGATATGGATGGCTATCTGGACCTGCAATAAAGCCAATTATGCTAAGACATGTATTTGAGCTTGCAAAAGGAGTAAAAAATATACCAGTATTTGCAGTTGGTGGTATTTCAACAGGAAAAGATGTTGTTGAAGCATTTATGGCAGGAGCATCAGCAGTTCAGGTTTGTACTCAAGGAATTATAGAGGGACCAAAAGCTTATGGAAGAATAGTAAAAGAGTTAAATGAGTGGATGGATTCTCATGGGTATGAGAATTTAGATCAAATAAAAGGTTTAACTATTAAAAAGACAAAAGAGAGAGTAAAAGCAAATTATGAAACTAATATTCCAGAATTAAAAGATGGATGTATAGGCTGTGGAATTTGTGTTAAAGTTTGTCCTTATCATGCAATAAAATTAGAAGATAAAAAACCTATATTTAATAAAGAACTTTGTTTTGGATGTGGTGTATGTACCTCTCAATGTCCTAAAAATGTTTTAGATATTATAAGATACTAGAAAATTAAAAAATAAGTTTAAAGGGATTAATCTCTTTAAACTTATTTTATAAATATATGGAGGAAAAATGATAAAAAAATATTTTATACCAGAGACAATTGAAGAAGCCATTTCATTAAAAAATCAACATAAAGAAACTGGAAAATATCTTGCAGGTGGAACAATATTAAATCTTTCATTTAATAAAAAAAAATATGAAGTATATATAGATCTTAGAAAATTAAATTTAGATGAAATAAAGAAAAATGAAAAAGGAAACTTAGAAATTGGAGCATGTGTAACATTTCAAAAATTAATAAGTAGTGAGATTATACCTGAACAACTAAAAAAAGCAGCGATGTTAATGGAAAATAGAAATATAAGAAATATGGCTACAATTGGTGGAAATATTGTAGGTGGAAAAACGGTAGGAGACCTCATTCCGACTTTAATTGTTTTAGAAGCAATGGTTAAAGTTTATGGAGAAGAAAAGTTGGTTTTAGTTGAAGAGTATATATTAAGAAAAGATGAGCGATTTATTGAAAAAATAATAATCGAAGAGAAGAATCTTGAAAAACTTTATGGAGTAAGAGCTCATTCAAGAACTTCTGATGATTTATCATTAATTGGAGCAGCTGTTACTTATAATAAAGATCAAGAAAAAATAAAAGATATAAGAATAGCTGTAGGTGGTGTAGCTTCAACAGTTATAAGATTAAAAGATATAGAAAAAGAGTTAGAAGGAACGATATTAGAAAAACAATTGTTGACACACCTAATTAGAAATTATGTAGAACCATTAACAGATTTTCGTGGTTCAAAAGAGTTTAAAGCTTATTTAGCTGGAGAGTTAGTAGCTGAATGTTTTGAAATTGCTTAGAAAAAATTGAAAGGAGGATGTATGGTAAATATTTTCAACATTTATCATATAGATAAAAGATGGATAAAATAAAATTTAAATTAAATGGTGTAGAAAAAGAGTTTTTTGGAGATAAATGTCAATCAGCAAAGGTATTTTTGAGAAATCAAGGAATTCTTTCAATGAGAGAAGGATGCGATGGAGATGGAAACTGTGGTTTATGCAATATAATATTAGATGGACAAACTGTTAATTCATGTCTATTATTGGTTGGACAAATTGAAGGAAGAGAGATATATACTGTAGAATTTTTTTCTGATAAAAAGAAAATAGATACACTTCAAGAAGCAATGATTTTAGCAGGAGTTATTCAATGTGGATACTGTTCTCCATCAATTTATCTTGCACTAAAAACACTTTTAGATAATGTTGAGAAACCGACAAGGGAAGATATTTCAGATGCATTATCATCAATTTTATGTCGATGTACAGGTTATGAGCAGATGTATGATGTAATTGATATTTATAAAAAACTTTTAGCTGGAGAAAAAATAGAGAGAGCAAATTCTGAAAAAGAGATGAGAGTAATAGGAAAATCTGTTTGTAAAATTGATTCTCCAAAGCTTGTAAAAGGAGAAAAAGCTTTTGTTGAAGATTTTGTAGCCTCAGATGCTTGTTTTTTAAAAGTTTTAGGATCACCTCATGCAAGTGCTTATGTAACAAAAATTGATGTATCAAAAGCAGAAAAATTACCTGGAGTAGTTTATATATTAACACATGAAAACTCTCCTAAAACTGTTTATGGAAGATCAGGACAGAGTTATCCAGAGCCATCGCCTTATGATAGAAGATTGATAGGACAAAAAGTTTATCATGAAGGAGACAGGGTAGCAGCAGTGGTTGCAGAGAGTCTAGAAATAGCAGAAAAAGCTATAGAACTTATAGAGGTAGAATATGAAGTTTTAAAACCAGTAGTAACATTAGAAGATGCTATGAGTGGAGAGATTTTAGTTCATGGTGGACCTGTATATTTTAAAGATGGAAATTTAAGAGGATACGAAGAGCATAATGCAAAAGCTGATCCAAGAGAAACACCAATATTTTGGAATTTTCCAATAGGTGGAGATCAAAGAACAAACATGGTAGCTAAAACTGGCGGAAAAATGGGAGATGTAGAATTAGCGTTTTCAAAATCTGATGCAATAATAGAGCGAGAATATAGAACAAAAAAAGTTCATTGTTGCCCTTCAGAGCCACATGTATGTTATACAGAGATTGTAGATGGAAGATTAGTTGTTCATGCTTCAACACAAGTTCCAGGACACGCTAGAAGAATAATCTCAAGTATTTTAGGAATTTCAGAAAATAAGATAAGAGTTATAAAAGAGGCTGTTGGAGGAGGATTTGGAGTTAAACAAGACGTATTGATGGAAGATTTAGCTTCATATTTAACTTGGATAACAGGAAAATCTATCTACTATAGATATTCAAGAGAAGAGGAATTTATAGCAGCAACTTCGAGACATGATATGAAAATAAAAGTTAAATTAGGAGCTAATAAGGATGGAAAGCTAAATGCTATTCAAATGAATGTTTACTCTAATACAGGAGCTTTTGGAAATCATTGTATGACGGTATCAAAAAATAGTTGTGCAGTACCACTGCCTTTATTTAACGTAGAAAATATAAAATTTGATATAGATATATTCTACTCTAACCTTCCTAATGCTGGAGCTTATAGAGGTTATGGAGCACCACAAGGAACTTATGCATTAATGACATGTATAGCTGAGTTAGCGAAAGAGATTGGTGTAGATTATTTAGATATCCTAAGAAAAAATACTGTTAGATCAGGGGATGCAATGGAACTTTTAGCTCAAATGGCTGAAGTTGGAAAAGGAAGTGCTGAAATTATTGAGAGTTGTGGATTGATAGATACTATTGAGAAAGCTGCAAAAATGATAGATTGGAGAAATAAAAAAGAAAGTGGAAAACCTCATATAAAAGTGGGGCAAGGAGTTGCTATAGTTCAACAAAAATCAGGAATTCCAAATGTTGATACTGGAAATGCGATTATAAAGCAATTAAACGATGGAACATTTATAGTGCATATGGGAGGTACAGATTTAGGAACAGGGATGAATACAATAGCTGTGCAGGCTGTGTCAGAGCATCTAAAGTTAGACATGGATAAAATACATATAATAGCTGCAGATACAGATAATACTCCTTTTGATGTAGGAGCATATGCATCATCAGGAACACACTTTTCTATAGGAGCAGTTTTAAATGCTAGTAAAAAAATGGAAAATAAGATGTTAGAGTCAGCTTCGTTCTATATGAATGAACCAAAAGAAGATTTAAAACTTGTTTATCCAATGAAAATAGTTGGAAAAAATAGTGAGATGAGCTATGCTGATTTAGCCTTTAAAACACAGAGTGGTAAAGGTTGTGGACAATTAATAGCAAATGCAAACTTTACAACACACTTACATGCATTTCCATATGCTACTCATATTTGTGAAGTAGAAGTTAATACAAATACTGGAGAGGTTAATGTAACTAAATATTATGCAATTCATGATTGTGGAGTGCCTATGAATCCAGTTTTAGCAAAAGGACAAATATTTGGAGCTGTTATTCAGTCAATTGGTCATTCGTTATATGAAGAGATGATTTTTGATAAAGATGGCCATATGTTAAATGCAAACTTTATGGATTATAAGGTAGCTAAAATAAAAGATATACCAAAAGATTTCAGAGTAGAATTTGTAGAAACTTATGAAGATAAAGAGGAGTATGGACCTAGAAAATCAGTTGGAGAGTTATCAATAAATGGGGCATCTCCAGCTATAGCAACTGCAATTCATGATGCGGTAGGAGTGTGGATAAGAGAATGGCCATTCACTCCAGAAAAAATATTAAAAGAACTTGGAAAAATTTAATTAATTTATCTTAATACTCAAAATACTTACATAAAAACTTAAATTTTAATAGGAGGAGTAATGGCTTTAGTATTGAGAGTAGATGAAAAACCTAAAAGTATAGGAGAGTGGCTATTGCTCTCCTTTCAACATATATTCGCTTCATTTAGTGGAATTGTTACAGTGCCAATTATTTTTGCATCAGCATTAGGATTTGATAAAATTCAGACGGGAGAAATGATAGCAGATATACTTATTGTATCTGGAATAGTTACTATTTTTCAAAGTAAAGGAGTAGGATTTTTAGGAAGTCGGTTACCTCAAGTCATGGGATCAAATTTTACATTTATTGGACCGGGACTTTCTATTGGATTAGCAGCATCTGCTATAGCAGGAGGATCACCAGAAGCTGGTTATGCAGCAATATTAGGAGCATCAATGTTGGGATCGCTAGTACAAATTTTTTTAGGAGGATTTACAGGAAAAATTAGAAGAATATTTCCTCCGATAGTTCAAGGAATAGTAGTATCTTTAATAGGGCTTACAATTTTAGGAGTAGCTGTAGATTGGTTTGCAGGAGGTCACGGAGCAGAAGATTATGGTAGTATTACAAATATAGTTTTGGGATTGACAGTTATGTTTATAACAATTGGTCTTAATCAATATGGAAAAGGAATTTTATCCTCAGGATCAATTTTTTTTGGGATAGTTGTAGGATATTTATTAGCTTTTTTTATGGGAAAATTAGATCTTTCAATTCTTACTCAAACTCAAAGTATATATTTTCCAACTCCCTTAAAGTATGGAATGACTTTTAAAATCGAGTACGTTCTTCCTTTTGCTATTGCATACTTAGTTGCCATGGTAGAGGCAACTGGAGATACTTTGGCATGTGCGAAAGTATCTGAAGTTGATATGAAAGATAATAAAAGATTGTCAGGATCAATTTTATTAGGAGGAGTTGGGAGTTTTGTTGGAGCATTGTTTAATGCAACACCAACGACAACATTTAGCCAAAATACAGGAGTAGTTTCTATAACAGGAGTAGCAAGTAGATATGTAGTTATGGGATCAGGAGCATTGTTAATAGTAATGGGGCTTATTCCAAAAATAGGAGCTTTAGTTTCTGTAATGCCACAGCCAGTTTTAGGAGGAGCAGCAATAGTTATGTTTGGAACAATAGCAGCTGTAGGAATAGGAATTTTTCAAGAGGTAGAATTTAATAATGGAAACATGCTTATAGTTGGAATATCTATAAGTGCTGGATTAGCAGTAACATTGAGACCACAATTATTACAAAATTTACCTACTTTTATATCTACTATTTTATCTTCAGGAATAACAACTGGAACTTTAGTTGGAGTTACTATGAATTTGTTATTTAATGGAGTTGAAAAGCAAAGTGATGTAGAAAAAGATAATATAGAAATAGAAACAGAGGGTATATAAAAATAGGGAGGAGAATTCTCCTCTCTATTAAAAAAAATTAAAAAATTTATAAAAAGTAGTAACTAGATTTACTTTTTTTTATAAAATTTTTAATAATAATACTTAGGAGGATGCCTAATATGCTTTTAAAAAATGGGAAAGTTTTGATAAAAGATAAAATTGAACAAGTGGATATAAAAATAGAAAAAGAAAAAATAATAGAAATTGGAGAGAATTTAAAAGAAGATGGAAGTTTTATAGATTTAAAAGGAGCTTACGTGGTTCCTGGAGGAATAGACGTTCATACTCATTTTAATATAGATGTAGGGGTTATATCGGCTGATGATTTTCAAAGTGGTTCTATGGCAGCTCTAGCCGGAGGGACTACTACAATAATAGATCATCCAGGGTTTGGACCAAAAGGGTGTAATTTAGAGTATATGATAGATAAATATATGGATTATGCAAAAAATTCACTTTGTGATTATTCTTTTCATGGTGTCTTTCAAGAGGTAGATAAAAATAGTTTTAAAGAACTCGAGAAACTAAAAAAAAGAGGAATAAATAGTTTTAAAATATATTTAACATACTCTTTCAAACAAGAAGATGAAGATATAATTAAAGTTTTTCAATATGCTAAAAATCTTGATATGATTGTAGCAGTTCATGCAGAAAATGATTCTATTATAAGTTTTTTTAAAAAGAAATATATAGAAGAAAGAAAAGGAAAGGCAATATATCACGCGTATTCTCGCCCGAGTTACTCAGAAGCAGAAGCAGTTTCAAGATTAATAAGATTGGCAGAAACAGTGGAGTTTGAAAAATTATATTTTGTTCATATCTCATCAAAAGAATCTTTAGATGAAATTATTCAAGCAAAATTAAGAGGAAGAAAGTTTTGGGTGGAAACATGTACTCAATATCTTTATTTAAATGAGTTAAATTATCTAGAAGATGGTGGTGAAAAATATATTCTTTCACCTCCTCTTAGAAAAGAAGAAGATATAAAAGCTTTATGGAAAGGTATAGATAAAAATTATATAGATATTATAGCAACAGATCATTGCTCCTTTAGTTTAGAACAAAAAAGAGATGGAATAAATGAATTTTGGAAATGTCCAAATGGAATTCCTGGTGTTCAAGAAAGAGTTTTATTAATATTTAGTGAATTTTTAAAAGGAAAGTTAAGTGTTGAAAAATATTTAAATTTAACATCAACAAAACCAGCTGAAATTTTTGGAATGAGTTCTAGAAAAGGAAGTATAGAAATAGGAAAAGATGCTGATTTAGTAATATTTAAAGAAAAAAAATTAGTTCTAAATTCAAAGATGCTTTTTTCTAAAGCTAACTATAGTTGTTTTGATGGCTTTAAGTTATTAGCAGATATAGATAAGGTTTTTTTAAGAGGAGAGTTAGTTTATAGCCACAATTTAGAAGAAGTAAAATTAAATAAAATAGGTAAATTTATACCTCGTTATTAGAATGAAATGATAACTTTAAAGGAGAAAATATGGATAAAGATATTATTTTTAATATATCAAAGAAGCTAGAAAATGGTATGGGAGTAGCCCTTGTAACTTTAATTGAAATTGATGGTTCAAGCCCTGGAAGAAAGGGGAACCTTATGGGAGTTTTTCAAACTGGAGAAATTTGTGGAACAGTAGGAGGCGGAAACTTAGAGTTTAAATTAATTAAAGAGGCATTAAAAGCAATAGAAGAAAATAAGTCTAAAAGTTTAGAGTTCGATCTTATAGAGGAAGCTGCTCTACATATGGCGTGTGGAGGAAAAGTTAAGGCTTTTATAAAAGTCTTCGAAAAAAAAGAAAAATTGATAGTTATTGGTGGAGGTCATATAGGATCTGAATTATATAAATTAGGAGATTACTTAGGATTTGAAATAGTAATGATTGATGATCGAGAAGAATTTTGTAATTCAGAAAAGTATCCAAATGCAAAAAATATAGTTGGAAATCTAGAGGAAATAACGAAAAATTTAAAGCTAGATGAGTATTCTTTTGTGGTTATAGTCTCAAGGGGACATTTAGGAGATAAGGTAGCTTTAAAAGGTGTTTTAGGAAGAGGTGCTAAATATATAGGAATGATTGGGAGTAGAAGTAAAGTGAAAAAAACTTTTAATGAACTTGAAAAAGAGGGAATACCTGTAGTGGAATTAGAAAAAGTTTATTCTCCAATAGGACTTGATATTTCCTCAGGAAGCCCTAAAGAGATTGGAGTTTCTATAATTTCTGAAATTCTGAAAATAAAAAATAATCTTTCAGGATACTCTTTGAAAGAAAAAATAAGATATGAGTAGATATAATTGTTATTAAGTCAGAAGAGTGGTCAATTATAAAAACTTAATATAAAAGAGCTTCAGGAATTTATCTTTGCATAAAAAAATTGCTTACTATAATTAATAAGCAATTTTTATTCCAAACTATGTAACTGGTTTTGTTGATTTGGCGAGGAAAAGAAATGGTATCAATAAAAGAGATATAACTCCACTTCCAATTAAAACATCATTAATCCCCATAATCGAAGATTGAACAACAACTTGCTGATTTATTAATGCTAGTGATTGAGCAGAAGTACTTATAGCACTATTAATATTAGGGTTTGCTGTTGTTATACCAGAAGCCATCATGGTATGATGAAAAGCCATTGTATGATTCCATGCAGGAATAACTAATGAGGTCCCTAAACTACTTCCAATATTTCTCATAAAATTATAAATTCCAGATGCGCTAGCTAAATTTTCATTACTAATGTTTGAAAGCGTTAGTGTATTTAAAGCTATGAAGAAAATTCCTACACCAAAACCATTGAAAAATCTAGTTAGTCCAACATAAGCTGGAGTTATTTGAGGAGAATAATTAGATGTTAAAAATGTTGAAATACCTAATAGAAAAAATCCAAGGGCAGCAACCTTTCTAGAATCTAGATGATCTATTTTTTTACCTAATATTGGAGCTACCATTAAAATAGCTACACCTAAAGTACAAGTGGACTTTCCACTAATGAAAGCTGTATATCCCATATAGTTTTGTAACCAAAGGGGTATAGCAACAACACCACTGAAGTAAGCTAGGACAGAAAACATCAAAGAGAAAGATCCAACACAGAAGTTTCTATTTAAAAATAATCTTACGTTAACCACAGGAGATTCATGATGCCATTCCCAAATGACCAAGAGGACTAAAAAAACAAAAGCTGATATACTAAGACCAATAATAGTATTATTAGAAAACCAATCTAAATCGTTTCCTTTATCCAACATAAGTTGTAAAGATCCAACACCAATGGCCAAAAATATAAATCCAATGATATCAACAGGTTCTTTAACAGTTTTTTCTTTAGCAATATCTTTTTTAAAGATATAATAAACAATTAAACTAGATATAATACCAAAAGGAAGATTTATATAAAAACACCATCTCCAAGAAGCAGTATCAGTAACCCATCCTCCAAGAACAGGACCAACAACAGGAGCTATAACGATGGTCATAGACCAAATTCCTAAAGCTATTCCCTTTTTTTCTTTAGGATATAGTTGTAACATAAGTGTTTGAGACAATGGAATCATACTAGCTCCAACAACACCTTGTAAAATTCTCATAGTTAAAAGAAAACTATAGGAAGGACTAATACCACAAAGCATACTAGCTAAAGTAAAAAGTAGTGTTGCACCTAAATATTGTTTAATAATTCCTAAACGTTTAGTTAACCACCCGATAAGAGGTAAAAATATAGCTTCAGCTACAGCGTAAGAAGTTATAACCCATGTACCTTGATCAGGAGCTACAGCAAAATCTCCTGCAATATGACTTAGAGAAACATTAACAATAGTCATATCGAGGACATTCATAAAAGAACCAATAGCTAGAGCAATTGTAGCAAAAATAATTGATGAGTTCATAATACAGAACCTCCTTAAAAGCTATTATCTTTAACTATTTTTTCAATTAATACACTTAATTTATTTTCATCAATTTTGTAAAGTTCTGATTTTTGTTCTTTAAATTGATTTTGAATATCAATATTTTTATTTGTATTAACTGTGACAGTTAAGCTTGTTCCAATTGGTAAAATTCCATTCTTTTCTAAACTTTCGTGATCAAAATCAATTCTAACGGGAACTCTCTGAACAATTTTAATCCAGTTTCCAGTGGCATTTTGTGTTGGAATTAAAGCAAAAGCACTACCAGATCCAGCAGATATTCCAGAAACAACTCCTTTGTAAGTTTTACCATTTAAATCACTAACAATTTCAACATAATTTCCAGGTTTTATATCTCCAAGTTGAGTTTCTTTAAAATTTGCATTAACCCAAGTTTTGTTTAAGTCAACAACAGTAAAAAGTGTTTGTCCAGCTTTTACTTGTTGTCCTAATTCAACTTGCTTTTGAGCAATAACTCCAGAAATTGGAGAGAAAATTTTAGTTTTTTCTAAGTTGTAATAAGCATTTTTAAGATTTTCAATAGCAGCAGCAACAAGAGGATGAGAATATATATCGTTGCTAAAAGCTTGAATTTTACTATTTTCTAAATTAGTTAAACTTTGTTCGTAACTATTTTTACTATCTATATATTTGAAATTAGTTGTATCAAAGTTCTCTTTGCTTGTTATACCAGTGCTACTAGATATAGTTTGTCTTTTTAAAGTTTTATCAGCAAGAGTTAAGTTAGCTTTAGCAATTGCAACACTATCTTCATTAAGCTTTACACTATTTTGTAATGTATAGTATTTTCTAACAGCATCTGCTAATTTTGTTTCAGCGTTTTTTAGAGCAATTTCATAATCAATAGTATCTAATTTTATAACAGGGGTACCAACATCTATAGATTGAGTATCCTCTACGTTAATTTCATTGATAACACCACTAACTTGCGTTGTTATAGAAACTTGATTTCCATGAATATAAGCATTTTCAGTTTCTTCATATCCTTTTAAGAAAAAGAAATAATAAAGTAGATATAAAACTCCAATAATGAGTATAATTAAAAGAAAAATACCCATCTTTTTTTTAGCATCTTTTCTATTTTTATTTTTAGTTTCATCCGTCACGATATTTTGGTTTGTAGTTTGATTATCCAATTTATTTCACCTCATTTTTATAGTAACCACCAAGGGATCCGATTAAGTTAATTTGATTTGTGTATAGTGTAAAATTATTTTCAATATAGCTTAATTCAGTATCAAGCAAATTATTCTTTTGATTCAACAGTTCAAGTTTTGATATACTACCAATTTGATATAAGGTATTATTATCGTTATAAGTAGATTTTACATTGCTATAATTTTTTTCTTCTAATTCATTATTTCTTTTTGATGTTTTTAAAGCATTGAGATTATTGTTGATATCTTGGTAGGCTTTAATTAAGTTGTTGTTATAATTTTCTATAAAAATATTTAAATCAACTCCACCGATATTATAATTTTGAGTAAGTAAATTCCTATTAAATAGAGGTAGATATAAACTTGGTCCAAACTCCCATAATGTACTATGAGCTTTTAATAAATCTTGAATATTCAAATTTTGATATTCATATTTTCCAGTAATAGAAAATCTAGGATAGAAATCAGCTTTTAAAGACTTTAAATTTTCTTTCTGTGAGTTAATTAAGGCCAAATAATATTTTACATCAGGTCTATTAATAACTATATCCGAATCAATATATTCAGGAATATTTAAAAAATAATCAAACTGAGGAGTATTATAATCTATATTTGATAAAATTTTATCTATGTTTTTAGATTTTATATTTCCAACAAGAGAGTAAAAACTATTTTTTAAAGTAGTTTTTTGAACAGTAATTTCGGCAATTTTTTGATTTAAAGAGTTAACATTATTGTCAGCGTTTAAAATGCTTTCTTTATTTCCAAGTCCAGTTTGATAAAGAATATTTTGATAGTTTAAGACCTCTTTTGCAATATTAAATTTTTTCTTTAGTATATTCTCTTCTTTTGTAAGTAAAATATATTTTCCATAAAGATTTGCAACTGTTGTTGAAAGAGTTAGAGTACTCCATTCACTCTGAAGTTCTGTAGCTAATTTTGAATATTGAGCTTGATTTTGTAGAGCATCAAATTTTCCCCAAATATCAAAGATATATTGTCCTTGAATAGCCAAAGAGCCCATATCAATAGTATCGCTATTTTTGATATCTTTTATAGGAAGATCTGTTTTTACATGAGATGTTAAAACATGATTTCTATTCCAACTTCCTCCTAAATCTATGCTAGAAAGATTAGAGTTTTTTGTAGAATTTAAGGTATACATTGCTTTTTCAATGTTTAGTTTAGCTATTTTAATTTCACTATTTGTTTTTAAAACCTCATCAATTAGAGAAATCAATTGCTGATTATTTGTGCTAAGCCACCATTGTTGTGACTTAAAAAAAATGTTGCTATTTTGTGGTTTGTTTTCTGTAATTAATGTTTTAATAGGAGTTTCCGTAACCTTAGGAGTACCAAAACAACCTGTTAATAAAAAAGGCAAAATAACAAAAAAAATATAAGATTTCATAATCCCTCACTCCTGATAAAAATCTACTAAATTAAAAAATAAAAATTAATTTAGTAGGATTTTATAGATTTATATTGTATTTATATTAATACTACTTTATAATTGTTCTTAAAATATCTAAAACTTCCTACAAAAATTTATTAGAAAATGAAAAACAGGTAATTTTTTACCTGTTTTTTTGATTACATTTTGACTTCTTTTAAAATTTCATTAAAAATATGTTTTGCAATTTCAGATTTTGGTTGTTCTTTATAAATAATATTTTCGCCAGATTTTTTTATAATTTGTATGCTGTTAGTTGATTTTTGCATGTTTTCAGCATTATTAGCAACAATAAAATCTAAATTTTTCTTGATTAATTTTTTCTTTGCGTTCTCGATAATGTTTTCAGTTTCTGCAGCAAATCCAACTAAAATTTGGTTTTTCTTTTTTTCTCCCATATTGAATAAAATATCAGGATTTCGTTCTAACACTATTGTTAATTCACCGTCAGATTTTTTAATTTTTTCAGTGGAGTAGTTTTTAGGTCTATAATCTGCAACAGCAGCACAAGCTATACCGATATCTTGAGAATCAAATCTTTCCATGACAGCATCAAACATATCAATAGCACTTCTTATTCTAATAAACTCTTTTAGACCATGTGGAATTTCAAGATTTGTAGGGCCAGAAACTAAAGTTACATCAGCTCCTAAATCTACAGCGACTTTAGCTAAAGAATATCCCATTTGCCCACTAGACCTATTTGAAAAATATCTTATAGGATCTAAAGGTTCTTCAGTTCTACCTGCTGTAATAATAACTTTCTTTCCTTTTAATAGTTTAGGAATAGGAGTTGTTAAATCTTTCTCTATAATTTCAACTATTTCATTTTCATTTTTTAATCTTCCTTTAGCATTAACATTACAAGCTAAAAATCCTTCGTCAGATTCTATAAACTTATAACCTAATTTTTCCAATTTTTGTATATTTTCTTTTAAAATTGGATTCTCATACATATTCACATTCATTGCTAAAGCAAAGTATGTAGGTTTTTTACATGCTGAAATAACAGTAGATAGCATATCGTCAGCAATTCCGTTAGCTACTTTTCCTACAATATTATAAGTTGCTGGAGCAATTAAAAAAGCATCAGCCCATTCTGCTAATGATATATGTTCAACTTCAATTTGATGATTTCTTTCCCACATATCTGTTACAACTCTATTTCTAGAAAGAGTTTCTAAAGTTTGAGGAGTAATTATTTTAGTGGCACTTTCAGTCATTATAACTTTAACGTTATATCCTTTTTTTCTTAATATTGAGATTATATTAGCAGACTTATAAGCGGCAATCCCACCAGTAACTCCAATTAAAATATTTTTCATATTTATCCTCCTAAGTAAAGAAAATTAGAATCTTTTTTATATATTATACTATTTTAAGCTGAAAAAAAATAGAATTTGTTATATAATTAAAATTATAATTAAATTAAAGGAGGTTTTTATGAAGGTTGTTGCATTTAATGGAAGCCCAAGAGAAAAAGGTAATACATATTTTGCATTGAAGATGGTAGGAGAAGAGCTAGAAAAAGAAGGTATAGAACTAGAGATAGTTCATGTGGGAAATAAGGCTATTAGAGGTTGCATAGGTTGTAATGGGTGTGCTAAAAATAGAGATGAAAAGTGTGTTATGAGTGAAGAGAATTTTGTAAATGAATGGATACAAAAAATTAAAGAAGCAGATGGTGTTTTATTGGGATCGCCAGTTCATTTTGCTTCTTTAGGAGCAACTATGAAAGCTTTTTTAGATAGAGCATTTTATGTAGCATCAGTTAACGGAGGACTTTTTAGACATAAAGTTGGTGCATCAGTTGTTGCAGTAAGAAGATCAGGAGGAGTTCCAACATTTGATCAGTTAAATAATTATTTAAATTATTCAGAAATGTTGATGCCTTCAACAAATTATTGGAGTGTAATACATGGATTAAGACCTGGAGAGGTTGAGCAAGATGAAGAAGGAAAACAAATAATGAGAATTTTGGGAAAAAATATGGCTTGGCTTTTAAAGATGGTTGATTATACAAAAGATACAATTATTCCACCAGAAAAAGAAAATAAAAAATACACTCACTTTATAAGATAAAATAAAAAACTCAGAGGATATTCTCTGAGTTTTTCTATATACTTGAGGCTTTTAAATTTTTATTAATACCTAGAATTTTAAAGATTATAAGAGTTAAAATAAATGTTAATACATCTGCAAATGGAAGTGTTAACCAGATTCCATCAACTCCAAGAAGTTTTGGTAAAATAACAATTCCGATTCCCATAAATACCACACCTCTACAAACTGATATTATATTAGCTAAAAAAGCTTTATCCATAGCTTGTAAGTAAGAGATATTCATAAAGTTAGCTCCTACAAAAATAATGGCACTAGAGTATAAAAATAAACCTTTAGCTGTATACTCAAATAGATGAGATTCGTGTGTAAAAACTTTAACAACATCTAAAGCAAAGAATTTTATTAAAATTAAAGCTATTGTAGTAGCAATAAAACAGAATTTATGAGCATATCTAAAAATTTCTAGAACTCTTCTATAATTTCGACGTCCATAGTTAAAGCTAACTAATGGTTGGATTCCTTGGGCTAAACCTGTAAATAACATTCTATAGATAACAAATGAATAAGAGATTATTCCGTAAGCAGCAACTCCTATTTGTCCTTCTGTTCTAGAAAGAGTTATATTTAAAAGAATTGTTATTACCATAACTGCAAACTCTAAAATGAAAGATGAGAAGCCTAAAGAACAAATTTTTCCCATTAAATTCCATTGGATATCTTTTATATCAAAGGATAATCTAAAAGTTGATTTAGGAAAGTGCATACATAGGTATACTGCTGATAAAACTTGTCCAATAGCCGTAGCATAAGCTCCACCCTCAATTCCCATTTTTAACTTAAATATGAAGATATAATCTAGAACAATATTTGTAATAGCTCCAATAAAAAGTGAATTCATGGCTTTTCTAGGAGCATTATCATTTCTAACAATAGCATTTAATGATATTGATAGCATCAAAAAGAAAGTAGCTACAATACATGGATACATATAATCTTTAACCATAGGAAGTAAAAGTTCTGTTGCTCCTAGAGATTTCATTATTTTATTGGGAAACATGAAAACAACAGAAGCTATTAAAATATAAAAAATAAGATTTAAAATAATTGTATATGTAAAACTTTTATTTTTAAAATCTTGGTCATCACTTTTTAAAGATATTAAAGTAGCTCCTCCAGCTCCAAACATAAGACTTAGAGCAGCTGTTAAGTTAATTATAGGATATCCAATATTAACAGCGGCAATTCCAATACTTCCGATACCTCTTGATATAAAAACTCCATCAGCAACTACATAAAGGGAGTTAACAAGCATTCCAATTGAAGCTGGGATAGCAAATTTATAAAATAGTTTATTAATTGGTTGATTCTCTAGTTGATTGATTTTCGTTGACATTTTTTCTCAAGTCCTTTTCATTTTCTAAAAGTTTAAGATTTTTCATCTCTTTTTTTGTCATAATAAAAGTAACAATAACAGATAATATATCTGCAGATGGCACAGCCATCCATACACCACGAACTCCCCAGATTCTAGAAAAAATTAAAACAATAGGGATTAAAAATAAAACTTGTCTTGATAAGCTTAAAAACATAGTAGTTTTTGGTTTTCCAATAGCCTGAAAATAAACTGCTGCTATAATTTGGAAACCTATAAAAGGAAACATTAAAGTAAAAACTTTAAGACCTTTTGATGCAGCATCTAGAAGTTCAGGATTGCTAGTAAAGATAACTATAAAATATTTAGATAAAAATTGAATAGCTAAAAATCCAATAGTAGAAATAGTAACAGCACCTTTCACAGCTAGTATAAAAGCTTGTCTAACTCTGTGAAAAAATCTTGCTCCATAGTTAAATCCAAGAATAGGTTGAACTCCTTGATTTATACCAAAGATAGGCATAAGAATGAAAGTGTTTACTGCATTAACAATGGTCATTGCTCCAACAGCAGTATCTCCACCATACTTCATAAGGCTACTATTTAATATAAAGTTTACAGCACTAGAACCTAATTGTAAAACAAATGGTCCAGCTCCAATAATAAAAATTTCTTTAACTTTCTCCCATTCAAGAAGTAAGTTTTTTAAATGGAGTTTAATTCCGCTAAATTTTGATGTGAAGTAACCAACAGTCCAAATTGCAGAAACAATTTGAGAAATAATAGTTGCAAGTGCAGCACCTTTAACTCCTAAATTTAATCCAAAGATAAAGATAGGATCTAAAATGATATTTGTGATTGCTCCAAGTAAAAGAGTAATCATAGAAATTTTAGGATTTCCATCAGATCTAACGGCTGCGTTAGTAGCGTACCCAACCATTAAAAAAGGAAAACCAAGAGCGACAATTGTTAAGTAATCTCTGGCAAATGGTTCCGTGACAGGGCTTGTTCCTAATTTTCCAATATATAGATCCATTGTAAAAATTATTATAAAACTTAAAACGATACCGAATATAATTGATAATGAAGTAGCATTACCTAAAAATTTTTCAGCTAAATCTTTTCGTTTTCTTCCTAATGAAATAGAGATATTAGTAGCGCCACCTAATCCAATTAGAAGACAGAAACCAAGAGAGATTATCATTATTGGAAAAACAACTCCAACACCTGCAATAGCAACCGGACCAATTTCAGGTATATTTCCAATATAAATTCTGTCTACTATATTGTATAAAGCATTTACAAACATTCCAATCATAGCAGGAAGTGAAAATTTTAAAAGCAGTTGACCGATGGGCTGCTCTCCCATTTCTTTGTGTTTTTCTTTCATTCATTCCCCCAGTTTATTTAAATATAGTATAAGTATGATTATATCTTAAAAAATTAAGAAAATCAATTTTCTTTAACATATAAATAAGTAATTGGAATCCAAAGAAAATAGGTGTATTATATATTCAAAATTAGATAAATAAAATAAAGAGGGTGTATATGTCTAAAATTAATATTTATATAGATAAAAATTCAAAAGAAAGCTTATATCTACAGATTTATCAGTGTCTAAAAAAGCAGATTTTATCAGGGGATATTAAAGTAGGAGCAAAGTTACCGTCGATTCGTCAAGTTGCAATAAAACTAGATATAAATCAAAATACAGTTATTCAAAGTTATAATATTTTAGAGAAAAAAGGGTTGATAAAAAAAATCTCTGGAAAAGGGTGTTTTGTAGAACAAATTTGTGAATTTGAAATAGAGCAAAAAGAGATACCTTTAATAGAAAGCTTCAAATATGGACAAAATCAAATAATAGAAAGAATAAACTTTTCGAATGGAACTCCAAGCTCTAAATATTTTCCTATTGAAGATTATAAAATGTTTTTTGATGAAGTTATTCGAGAGTATGGGGGAGAGATTTTTCAATACCAAAATGTTCAAGGAGTAGATAGTCTTCGCTACTTACTCTCAGAGGAGTTTGAAAAAGAAGATATTTTTGTAAAAAAGGAAAATATCCAAATAACATCAGGAACTCAACAAGCTTTAGATATAGTTATAAAACTTTTTTCAAAAGAAACAAAACCAACAGTTGTATTATCAGATCCAACTTACCCAAATGCTTTAAATATATTTAAAGGATGGTGTAATATAAAATCTTTAGATATTAAAGAAGATGGTTGGGATTTGAAAGAGTTTGAAGAGATATTAAAAGAAGAAAAAATAGATTTTGTATATGAGTGTATAAATTTTCAGAATCCTACAGGTGTTACTTGGTCTTTGGAAAAGAGAGAACAACTTTTACAACTAGCTGAAAAATATGGATTTTATATAGTTGAAGATGATAGTTTTTCAGATTTTTATTATACAGAAACAAAACCTAAAACTTTAAAAAGTTTGGATAAATTAGGACAAGAGAAGGTTATTTATGTTAAAACATATTCAAAGATACTTATGCCTGGAATTGGATTGGCAATAATGACAGTACCAGAAAATCTTATGCAAAGGGTTCTTTTAATAAAATATGGGTTAGATACGACAACCTCTGGAATAAATCAAAAAATTTTAGAAAAATTTATAGTTAAAAATAAATTACATGAACATTTATCTTTATTAAGAAAAGAATTTGGCAAAAAACAAAAGCTATGCTTAAAGTTGTTAAAGAAAATTCAAGGACTAAGTGTTATGCATAAACCAAATGGAGGGTTTTTTATTTGGGTTAAACTTTCAGATAATATAGATGGTGAAAAATTTTATTTAAAATGTAAAGAAGAAGGAGTAGCTCTTTTGCCAGGAGCTTTATTTTATAAGGATAAGAGAGATGTTTGTAAAATTAGGTTAAGTTTTATATCTCCAACCCTACTTGAAATAGAAAAAGGATTGGAGATACTAGAAAAAACATTATCTCTTTGTAAGATGGAAAATTCTAAAAAATGTAGTTACTAAAATTATTCCAAGAGCCATAGAACCAGCAATTATTGAAGTTTCCATACCTTTTAGCATAGAATCTTGGTATTTATTTTGAATTAGATATAGCATAGTGTAATAAACTCCACCACCAGGAGCCATAGGAATTAGAGCTGCTATAAGTAGTGTAGGAACTGTAGTTTGTAATCTTTTTGCCATAATCTCAGAATAAAAAGCAGTGATGGCTGTTGCCAAAAGATAGCATGTAGAGTAAGAATAGCCTTCTTTTGTAAAAAGTAAATAAAAAAGCCAGCTTATAGCACCGCCGATTCCAGAATAAATAATAAGTTTACCTCTAACATTGAAAAGAATAGCGAAACTGATTGTAATAAAAAAAGCAAAAATAACTTCTATAAAAAACATTAAAATCCTCCAAAATTAAAAAAAAGTTTTGTAACTAATCCAGCTCCAATAGCTATCGCTCCACCAATCATAAGAACTTCCATAGCTCTTGAAGTACCAGAAACTAAATCTCCAGCAATAATATCTCTGATAGAGTTTATAAAAGCAACTCCGGGAACAAGTAACATCAAAGAAGAAATTATACTTATAGATGGTGTTGTAATTATTCCATTAACATAAAATAAGTTAGAAACAAAGGCACAAATTGCTCCAGAAATTAAATTTATAAAGAAGCTATTTAGTTGTAATCCTGAAATAATATAAGAAAATAAAGCGACACCACATCCTGCAACAAAAGCAGCAGCAAAATCGTTTGGTCCCCCTTTAAAAGAAACAACAAAGCTTGCTGCTCCTAGTGCAGAGGCAATAAAATTCATACCAAAACCATAAGGGGATATTTTATTAATATCTTCTAAAGATTTTTTTAATTCTGAAAAAGAGTATTTTTCGATTTCATTTATTAATTTATGAACTTGATGAATTTTATCTAAATTTGTAGATCGAGAACTAATTCTTTCTACTAAAGAAACAACTTCATCATCAATATTTTTTCCAGAAACAATAATACATGTTAATGTAGCAAAGCAGTCAATTTTCAAATTAAAATGTTGACCGATTCGAGCAATAATATCCTCGACTCTATAAACTTCACCTCCGCTAGTAAGAACTATTTTTCCGGCGAAAGTCGCTAGTTGAAGAACACGATGTTCGGTAATTAGTTGTTTTTTTGGCATAAAATCTCCTATAATTATAAAAATTTAAAACACATCTAATAGTAGCATTAAAGTTTCTAAAAAGCAACAGAGACATTATTAAAAAAAATAAAAAAAGTTGTTGACATGAACTTTAAATTATGGTATTATTAATTTGTTGAAAGCGAAAGCAATCACGCCTGGGTGGCGGAATAGGTAGACGCACAG
>NZ_KI518090.1 GCF_000479045.1 Cetobacterium somerae ATCC BAA-474 | reverse complement strand
TTTTCCTTCGTCTGCGGTGTTTCCCGCTGACAGAAATTATAGTACCATAACTTTTAAACTAAGTCAACAACTTTTTTTATTTTGTTTTATAATTACTTTTATGATAAAATTACATATATTTTTAATATATATTATTTTTTAGGAGGATTTTATGAATATAGTACTAATGGAACCTGAAATTCCTTATAATACAGGTAATATCGGAAGAAGTTGTGTTCTTACAAATACAACACTACACTTAATTAAACCTTTAGGGTTTTCTTTAGATGAAAAACAAATTAAAAGATCTGGTCTTGACTACTGGGAATTGATCGATTTAAAGGTATGGGAAAATTATGAAGAGTTAAGAGCAGCTTACCCTGAATCTAATTTTTATTTTGCTACTACTAAAACTACACAAAAATATTCAGATGTAAAATATAATCCAAATGATTTTATTGTTTTCGGTCCTGAGTCTAGAGGAATTCCTGCAGAAATTAGAGAAGCTAATAAAGAAACTTGTATAACTATTCCAATGATTAAAATGGGTAGATCTCTTAATCTATCAAATTCTGCCGCTATAGTTCTTTATGAAGCATTAAGACAAAATAATTTTGATTTAGGAGAGTAAGAATGCTTTCACTCATCGTAGCAATGGATGAAAACAATTTAATTGGTAACAACAATTGTATGCCTTGGGATATTCCTGAAGACCTAAATCTTTTTAAAGAAATTACTAGTAATAGCATTGTAATTATGGGAAGAAAAACTTTCCAATCAATTGGAAGACCTCTTCCAAATAGAATCAATTTTGTTTTGACTAAGGATAAGAATTTTTTTCACAAAGATATCCAAATATTTAACTGCCCAGATAACGCTTTAAAAAAAGCGTTATCTTTACAAAAAATTACTAACAAAAAAATTTTTATTATTGGTGGAAAAACTATCTATGAATATTTTTTACCATTAATTAACGAATTTCATTTCTCTTATATTAAAGGTAAGTTTTTTGGAGATACCTTTTTTCCTGAAATAAATACTTCTAATTTCTATATAGCTAACACAAGAGAATTCAAAGATTTCATCTATATACACTACATAAAAAACACTTGTAATTTTTAAAAACATGTGTTATATTACACTAGTAATTGTTAAAATACTAGGGAGGATTATATTAATGAACAGATTTAAATTATCGTTACTAGCTTTAATAGCTAGTTTAAGTGTTTCTACTATGGGAGCATCTATAGATCATATTCAAAACTACTCAGCTGAATACGGTGGGAATCCAGCACAACAAGGTGCTATAAACGTAGGATCTACGGTTTATTTCAACCCGGCTGGTTTAATGAGATTAGAAAACGGAACTTACATTGTTGGTGGAATTCAGTATGCCTTTGGTGACCAAAATATGAGCCAAGGAGGAAGAGATTTTTCAACTAACCTTTCTTCACCCATACCTAACTTTGCTCTTTATAAGAAGACAGATGATGGAGCTTACTTCTGGACAATGGGAGCAGTTGGAGGTGGAGCTGAGTTAGAATATAAAGATAGTATTCCTTTACCTGATGTTGTTCCTGGAAAAATGAATTTTAACGATTTACTAACTGGAACAAATGTTAAAGGTTCTAATGCATATGCTCAAACTACTTTAGGAAAAGCTTTTAACTTAACTGATAAATGGTCAGCTTCATTAGCAGTTAGAGGAGTTTATGGTAAAAGAACTTTAAAAGCAGATACTACTTTAAAGACATCTATCCCTTTACTTCTTTTAACTGGAAAGCCTGATGACTTTGGTAAAAACGCTTTAAATAAAGGTGATGCATCAATCGATTCTGAAAGAGAAGCTTATGGATTTGGTGGACAGTTTGGTCTAAACTATGCACCAAATGACAGATTAAACATTGGATTTAGATATGATACTAAAGTAAAATTAAAGTTTAAAACTAAATCTGATATTTCAGATTCTACAAAAGGAGCTCTTGGTATAGGTGTATCAGATGCACTTTTAGGACTATATCCTGTTTATAAAGATGGAGAAAAACTTAGAAGAGATTTACCTGCTTTAGCTGCTCTAGGAGCGTCGTATAAAGTTACAGAACAATGGACTACTTTCGTAGGTGGTAACTACTACTTCAATGAGTCAGCTACTATGGATAGAATAGGGAAAACTAATGTAGACTATAAAAACGGATGGGAGATATCTGTTGGATCTGAGTACTGGTTCACTCCACAAATCGCTTGGCTTGTTGGATTTAACTATGCTGATACAGGAGCTCCTGATAAGAGTTTCGCAGCTACTGAATACGCTTTAAACTCTACAATGTTAGGAACAGGAGTTAAATACAGACCTAACGAAACTATAGAATGGACTGTTGCTTTCAATCATTATATTTATGATTCAAGAACAGTTAATGATATAAAATATGAAAAAGAGATATCTAGTATAGGTATCAACTTTGTAAAAAAGTTTTAATTTATAAAATTTAGGAGGAATTAATGCCCAAAAAAGCAATTTTTAAAAGAGAACAAATACATGAAAAAGCTTTTGAAATGTTTGAAAAACACGGTTTAGATGACATTACTGCAAGAAATTTAGCTAAAGCTTTAAACTGTTCTCCAGCTCCAATCTATAGCTGTTACTCTTCTATGGATGAGTTAAAAACAGAACTTATAGAAAGAGCCAAGAAAATTTTCTTAGAGTATGTAATTAGACCAGAAACTGATATGGTCTTCCTTAATAGTGGTATCGGACTTTGTGCATTTGCAAGAGAAGAGAAACAACTATTTAAGTCAATATTTCTTAGAGATAATTCATATGGTAATCTCTTAAAAAAATTCAGAGATCTTATGAAAGTTGAAATGGAAAAGGATGAGAGATTTGAAAATTTACCAACTGAATTTAAACACGACCTTTTTTTAGATTGTTGGTTATTTGGACATGGTTTAGCTACACTCATTGCAACAGATTATTTTGAGAATCCTACAAATGACTTCATCAAAGATAAGCTTTTAAACAGTGCTGCTGTAATGCTTTACAAGAAGTTAGATGACTTTAATTCAAAAAATAAATAGACTTTAATAAAAAACCATGAGATGAAATTCTTAATAATTTCATCCCATGGTTTTATTTAATTATTTGCTTCTTTTATCTCTTTTTCTTCTTCTAATTTTTCAATTTTTAGAGAATATTTCGATGCTAAACCAAATGTAATTGTTAATATCGATGTTATTAATATATATATTAATAGAATGTAATAAAATATTCCTTGAGCTAGATACATACTTAATGTCACTACTATTCCAAATATAAAGTCTACAAAACCATCTAAAATCAACACTCTTTTTATTACTATTAAAGTTTTATTATGAGTTATTCCTTCTGGTTCGTAAATTTTAGTTACAATATGACTTATGCCTCTAAAGGTTAAAAATGTTCCTATATAAAATATTACTATATAACCTTGAAGCTCCACTCTTGTAGCAGTAACTTTTTCTATTGCTAAACTGACCTCTTCTATCAAATTTCTTTCTGCTATTAAAAGTTTATTTGAGAGAAGTAAAAATCCAGAAAAAGATTCAAGTATTCCCCAAAAGAATATTTCACCCCAATGGAACCCTTTTTCTCCTATTCCAGAAAAAGAATAAATCAAGTTTCCTATTCCTGTCAAAAGAAATAAGAACCCTAAAATTTTTACTACATCATCTAAAAATATTCCATTCCCAATTACTACTATAGCAACGTAAACTAGAAATATCATACCAACTATTATATGATAAAACCACTGTTCCCTTAAAGCCTTTCTTATTTTTGTAGTTAACTCTTTATACATGGTCTCACCGCCATTTTTTATTTCTTTACACAAAGAACATGATATTCTCCACCTATCACTGCCGTACCCTCTGTTTCATGTTCAAATCCTGGGAATTGCTTATCCCATGTAGTTAGAGCTCTTAAATAAGATATTTGAGCACTATCCGCTGCACCAAAACTTTCTCCTGACATTAACATTGGAATTCCAGGTGGATATGGTATTACAGCATTTGCTGCCACTCTTCCTTCAAGCTCTTTGGCAGGAACAAGTTCTACTTCATTTTTAACTATTTTATTATATGCTTCTCTAGGACTCATAACTTGCTCTGGCAACCCTGAATAAGCTTCATTTAAGTATTTTCCTAAATTATGTTCTTTTAGATATTGGAAGATTTCATCTCCCAAATCTTTCATTCCTAAATCTCCGTATCTCTCTTCCCTTCCTTCAACCAATTCTGGGAATATCTTTCTTAATGGAGTATTATTATCATATTCTCTTTTAAATGAAACTAATAAGTCTAATAATGTTCCCCATTTACCTTTACTGATTCCCATCGAGAATAAGAACATTATTTGGAAATCAGTTGTTCTTGTTGGAACTACACCGTATTTTGAAAAATAATACGAAATCAATTGAGCTGGAACTCCTTTTTCTGCTAATTCTCCATCTTCATTCATTCCAGGAGCTAAAATGCTTACTTTTATCGGATCTAACATTGCCCAATCCTCAGGTAACCCTTGGAATCCATGCCATGTATCTTTTGGATCCATTCTCCAACAAGATTGTTCTGTCATTAATAACTCTGTTGGAGCATCTTCAAAATTATAAACTTTTCCTGTTTTTGGATCCTTTACTGTTTCAGCATTCCAAGGTTTAAAGAACCATTCTCCTTCTTGTCCATATTCTTTATGATATTTCCCTACCATTTTTCTAAAATCAATAGCTTCTTTTAATACCTCATCTGTTAAAAATTTACCTGTTTTACCTTGCATCATTGCTGCTCCAACTTCATTCGATACTGCAATTGCATAAAGAGGTGAAGTTGTCGCATGCATCATATAAGCCTGATTAAAACGTTCCTCTATTATAGGATTTTTTCCTTTTCTCATATGTACATATGAGGCTTGAGATAAAGCGTTCAATAATTTATGAGTTGAATGTGTTGCAAATACTGTTGCATTACCTTTATAATCTTTAGCTTCTCCTCTCATTGCATAGTGATTTTTATACATTTCATTAAATCTAGCATATCCATACCAAGCTTCGTCAAAATGTATTCTCTCTATATACGGTTGAAATAAATCCTCTACCTTCATTGCATTGTAACAAACTCCATCATAAGTACAGTTTGTTACAACTGAATAGATTGGATTTTGTGATTTCATCTTTTCAGGAACTAATGGACTTTCACCTATTTTTTTAATAACCTCTTCTTTTTTCATTTCATTTGGTAATATCGGTCCGATTATTCCATATCTATTTCTTGTTGGTTTCATATAAACTGGTTTTGCACCTGTTATTATTAACCCTTGCTCAATAGACTTATGACAATTTCTATCCACTAAAGCTATATCTTCATCTGTTAAAACACCTTGCATTATTGTTCTATTAGAACCAGAGGTTCCAACAAGAACATTATATGATCTATCAGCTCCAAATACTTTTGCTGCTAGTTTCTCACCCTCTAAAAATGCTCCGGTATGATCTAATAATGACCCTATAGATGTTCTTTCTATTCCTGTATCTGATCTAAATAAATTTTCATCATAAAAATCAAAAAATCTTCTTCCTAAAGCTGTTTTAGTAAATCCAACTCCTCCTTGATGCCCAGGAGCAGCCCATGAATACTCAGCTACTTTATTATAGTTAAATACAGCTTTTGTCAATGGAGGTAGTAAATTATCATTATATCTCTCTACTGCCCTTTGAATTCTCTCTCCTAGAAATCCTATCTCTTCTTGTAAAATCCAAATTATCTCTTCTACATGTTCATAAACTTCTCTACTTAAATTTTCTAAAGCATCAGCTTTGTGTGTTAATAAAAATACAGGTACACCCTCTTGACTTTCATGTAACTTATTTATAACATCTACAGCTTCTTTTTCTTCTCTATTATTTGGCCAAGATAATAACAAGCAATCTATCCCCTTGTCATATGTTACTACATCCTCTAAATCCTCATATGATTCTGAAGTATAAACCCCCATACATCTTCTTTTTATTTCATCTACTAATTCTTCAATTCTATTTCCAATCTCTGTTCCCTCTTTAATGCCCTCTTTAAATAGTACAACTTTGCTTCCATCTCCATAAACTATTTTTTTCATAAAATTTACTCTCCTTTTATCCAAATAAATTTCTAATATCATTTTTTATTCTTTAGTAAACAAAAAACAGGAAAATCGTTCTCTTCCTGTTTTTTCTATTTTTTTATGAACTTTCCTACTTTAATAATTTCTTTTTATAAAATAATTTTTATATCTTCAGAAGTAAAGATTTTTTCTCCTTTATTTATACTCTCAATTATTCTTTTTTTATCTTTTAACGGAAGCATTATACTAAAAATATTTTCATGATATTCTAACTCATCTGCATCAACTACTTCTACATTTGAAGGAATTTTATAGTCATCTTCTATATATTCAGAAGTATCACAATAAATCTTATTATTCGTTATAAACAAATTATAATTACTCGCTTCTAAAACTTCATTTCCCATATAGATATAAAAATCATAACCCTCTTCTCTTCTCTCTCCTTCTTTTACAATTAACACTTTTTTTCCAAGCATTTTATAATATATCTCTATTGTTTTTACAACTGTATCCATCCCTCTTCCTGGTTTACAACTAACAACTACATTTTTCTTATCTTTAAATATTGTTTTTAAAACTTTTTTTTGTAACGAATTATACTCTAAATCTCCTATCAAAAACTCTTTTATCTCTTTAAATATTTTTCCAGTTTCAAAAGATAAAGTTTTAAATTCATCATCTTTATCTATCCAAATATGAACATTATAATTTTCATCTTTTCTTATTATTTTATCAATCTCAACATTAAATTTATATCCGTAATAATCATTCAATTTTTTTAAAACTAATTTTGTTTGATTATCTAAAAACCCAATACTATTTCTTCCAATATTAATAGAAACTTCTTCATTAATAAAACTAATATTTAACTTTTCATTTTCCAAATCTCTTCTTGTATAAAAAATAGATTTTATAGGAAACTTCAAATTATATAAACTTTCTAAATCCTTTATGTCATTCATAATCTTTTTAGATGGTTTTATATCTTCTATAAAAATCTTATATTGGTATTTATCTTTATATGTCTCCATTTTAAGTTTGAAAGCTACGTCAATCTCTTTATTATTAAGTATAGTTTCAAGCATATCTTCACTATTAAACCATACGCAATTTTTCATTTCTACTCCATTTTTTATTAAATCCATCATTAAATGATTTTTTTCTTTACCAATAGCCCTAAAGTTCGTGTACTTACAATTTCTAATCGCAAACATTGGTGAAGCATTTCCAAAACCATATGGTTCTAATAAAGATAACTTATCCATTAAATCAAAAGATATTTTTATCATCGAAAGCTCACAATCTATTTTTATAGGTTTTTTTGTATCCTCACTATTTAAATTTTCAACAGCATATTCATTTATTCTCTTTGAAAACTCTTCTATATTTTCAATAGCAATAGAAAAACCAGCCGCTCCTGCATGCCCACCATATTTAATAAAGATATCTCTCATCGAATTTAAAGCTTCTATCATATTAAAAGCTTCTGTACTTCTGCATGAAGCTGTTGCTATCCCTTCTAATGGCTTTATTTCCATAATAATAGTAGGCTTGTAATATCTATCTAGAATCTTTGAAGCTACTATCCCTATAACTCCATGATGGAATTTTTTCTCTGCAACAACAATTACACTATTTTCATCTAATTTTTCATTTTCAATTTTATCTATAGCTTTTTTTAAAATTTCTTCTTGAATCTCTTTTCTCTCACTATTTTTATTTATTAATTCATATATTAATTTGTCGCATGTTATATGACAATTACTAACAAAAAGTTCCACTGCCATTTTAGCATCTTCTAATCTTCCAGCAGCATTAAAAATAGGAGCTATTATAAATCCAACATCATATGTATCGAATTTTTTATCTATAGGATTTTCAAACAATCTCTTCATAAGCATATTTAGCCCTTGCCATTTACTACTTTTTAAAAGCTCTAACCCTCTTTTAACTAAAAGTCTATTTTCTCCCTTCAATGGAACTATATCAGCTATTGTTCCAATAGCTACTATATCTAAATATTTATATATTTCATTTTTTTTATCTAATTTTTTATACAGAGCAAGTAATAGCATAAAAGCTGTTCCAACTCCTGCAAAATATTTATAAGAGTTTTTATTATCTTCTCTTTTGGGATTTATAATTGCATGAGCAGGAGGCAGTTCATTATTTATCTCGTGATGATCTGTTATAATCATATCCATGCCCAAAGCATTACAATGTTCAACTTCAGAAATAGATGAGATTCCACAATCAACCGTTATTATTAAATTTCCGCCCTCTTCCTTTATATAATTTAAAGCATCCTTATTTAACCCATACCCTTCATCTCTTAGTGGAATATAGTACTTTACATTAATCTCTAACTCTTTCAGTGCTAAATAACAAAGGGATGTTGATGTTATTCCATCTACATCATAATCACCATATATCCAAATTGTCTCATTATTTTCTTTAGCTTTTAATATTCTTTCTACTCCTTTGTCTACATCTGATAAATCACTTGGGTTCATTAAATTTTCTAGTGTTCCATTTATGAAAAATTCAACTTCATCTTTTGATTGGATTCCTCTATTATATAAAATTTGTTCTATCTCTTTATCTATATTGTTATTTCCACTTTTAAAATTTTCTGATTTAAATATCCATTTTGTATTTCTCATTCCCTATACCTTTCTTTTATCTAATTATATATTGCACTATAAAATGCGTATGTGTAAACTATCTCTTCTATTTCAGTTTGAAATTTTTCATCCACTATTGTTTCTAACTTTAAATCTCCATCTAATTCAAAGTTTAAACCTTTTAAAACCTTTTCTCCGTAGATGTACTCAATCAATGTTTTTAAAATCATTCCATTATGCTTATCATATATTTTTTTTAATATCTCTGTTCCTGTATCTATATTAATTTGTGGGTTATAATAATATTCATCTTTATTTTCGACTAATTTTTTTGGTATACCCATTAATCCAAGTTTTTCAAATTTATTATTTTCATTATCAAAACCACTTTCTATGTACATAACTGTATAAATTAATGATTGTGGTACTAAGTATTTTTTTCTAGTATTTTGAACTTCCTCTCTATAATATTTAGGATAAACATAGTGTAATAAATTTCTATATCTATAAAACTCTCTTCTAAATGTATTAACTTTTTTAAAAGATTCTTTATAAAATTTACTCTCAATATAACTATTCATTATTGTAATTTTATCTTGGATAGTTTCCGTATCTAAATCAAAATTATTACTTTGAACAGCCAATTCTAATAATTCAGGGTTTTTTAACGCTCCAATTTGAGTTAAAGCATCTTTTAACACTTCTTCTTTATATGTATTTTTTATCTCAAAATCTGTTATAGAGTTCATATAGTTTCTAACAACATAATTACTTGCAAAAAATATATTATAATTTGCCAATTGCCATGAATTACTATCTCTTTCCATAAGTTTTGTATAGACCATATAATATAATCCTGTCTTAGGATTTTCTGGATATTTATTTTTAAATCTATCGTATAACTCAATAAATTTTTTTCTATTTTGTAATTTTATATATACATCTAATAGCAAAGAATCTATTCTTTCATTTTTTTGATTTGTTTTTTCCAAAACTTCTCTAGCTTTAGTATAATCTTCTATCTTATAATAAATTCTTCCAATTCTAAAAGCTGCCCGATCCTTAAGTTTTATATCTTGTATTTTTTCATAGTTAAAAATAGCTCTTGAATAATCTTTATTTTGTTCATAAGCAACAGCTCTTATAAATAAAAAATTTGCTTCTCCTACTTGTGCATCTTTTGTCAGCTCTATAACTTTTTTATTTGCATCTAACTTTAATAAACTCTCTAAGTAAATTATTTTTTGGTTTACTTTCTTCTCATTATAGCTACCTAATTTATCTAAAATTTCAACTGTTTTTTCATACTCTTTTTTTTCATAAAAATAATTTGCTAAATTTAACAACTCATTTTTCTCTAATTTATTAATTAATTTTAAATTATTTTGATATTTTATTTCATAAATATATCTATATTTTTCATTAGTTTTCTCTAAAAACTTTAAAGCTTTTTTCTCATAAGGCTCTAATTGAGGATCATAATAATCAGTTACTAATCTTTTATAATATTCAATTGATTGACTTTTATCATTTTTTAATTGATATATTCTAGCAACATTGTAATCTCTTCTATATTGAAAATAATTTGTTTTTTTAAACTCTTGTTTTACATAACTTTCGGGCACGTATACTGCTCTACTAAAAAACAAAAGTGCTTCATCATATTTTTTCATATCCATATAATTTTTTGCTATATAATATTTTGCATAATTACTCGTTAATGGATAAGAATAAGGAAAGTTTTTTTGATAAATTTCATAATAAAACAAACTATTTTTATAGTCCTCTTTTTTGTTAGCTTCTAAAGCTTTATTAAAAAATATATAATCATCAACATTATAGGAAAAACTTTTAATTCCAAGCATTATTGTTAATATAAGTAGATGTAAATATCTCATCTTTTCTCCCTCCGCTGTTTTTATATTTTTATTATATCATAATAATTTTTACTATAAAATTTATATTTTCTAAAAAAAATAGTTGAAATTATTTTAAATCTGTATAATAATAAATAATGTTACAATTTTTGTAGGAGGTGATATTTTGGGAATTATTAAAATTTTAGACGAATCTTTATCTAATATGATTGCTGCTGGAGAAGTAGTTGAAAATCCTGCTAGTTTAGTTAAGGAGCTTTTAGAAAACTCTTTAGATGCCAATAGTAAATATATAAAAATAGACGTTAAAAATGGCGGTAAAAATATTAAATTTACTGATGATGGAAAAGGAATGAGTAGAGAAGACTTGCTTCTTTGTATTGAACGTCATGCTACCAGTAAAATTTCATCTAAAGATGATCTTTTTAATTTAAATACTTATGGTTTTAGAGGCGAAGCTCTTTCATCCATAGCTGCTGTTTCTAAAATGACTATTGCAACAAAACGAAAAGAAGATTCTTCTGGATATTCAATCAGTGTTACAGCTGGTAAAATAACAAATTTAAAAGATACTCAAAAAAGTACTGGTACAGAAATTGAAATAAATAATCTTTTTTTTAATACTCCAGCTAGATTAAAATTCTTAAGAAAAGATACAACTGAAAATACAAAAATTAAAGAAATTGTTTTACAAGAAGCGTTAGCCAATCCCAATGTTTCTATAATACTTGTTATTGATGGTAAAGAAAATATTCGTACTAGTGGTACTGGAATTGAGAATACTATCATTGAGATTTTTGGAGTTTCAACACTTAAAAATTTAAAACCTGTTGAATTTGGATATATTGGAAATCTTTCTTTAACAAGATCTACAAAAGATTTTATTTTCACATTTGTTAATAATAGACCTGTAAAAGCTAAAATTATTGAAGAAGCTTTAATCGATGGTTACTATACTCATTTAATGAGAGGAAAATATCCATTTGCCATAGTTAACTTAAAAGTAGATCCTAAATCTATTGATGTTAATGTTCATCCTTCAAAAAAAATCATCAAATTCTCTGATGAAAATAAAATTTATCATGACATTTACTCAATTACAGAGTCTGAATTAAATTTTGATAAGAATTTTAATATGCCTACTTTTGAGGTAAAAAAAGAAAATTTAAACTTTGAAAATATAAAAATTTCTGAAGATTCAAAAAAACCTTTTGAAAATTTTGAAATTAATGATATAAAAAGAGAGATTGAAATAAAAAAGGAAAATAAATCTTCTTTAGAAAAAAAGAATAATTCAGTTATTAATAAAGAAAATTTTTTAAACTTTCAAACAGAAACGAAGTTTATTCCGACTAAAAGTGAAGTAACTACTCTCCAATTAGAAACTGAAGAATTAAATGTTTCTCTAGATGTACCTATTAAAGAGCCTGATGCTCCACTTAAAAGTACTATTAGTGATTCTTCTATTGAAAATAAATCTTTGATTTCTTCTGATGAAGTAATCTATTTTGATAATTTAAAAACTAATATAAAAATAATTGGACAATTCTCTAACTCTTTTATATTAGTTGAACAAGATGGTGATCTTATAGTTTATGACCAGCATATTGTTCATGAAAGAATTCTTTATGAAAAATTAAAACAAGAGTATGCACAACATAAAATATCTTCACAAGCTTTATTAGTTCCTATTAAAATTTCACTAACATTAAAACAAATAGAGATTTTAAAAGAGAAATTAAATTTCTTTGAAGATTTTGGATTTGAGATTGATCAATTTAATGATATGGAGTTTTTGATTAGAGCTGTTCCTGTGTTAGATACTAAAGATTCTTTCGAAAATATTTTTTTTGAAGTTTTAGAAGGAATTACTAAAGTAAATTCTAAAAATGAAGTTATCGAAAGTATGATTATTTCAATGTCTTGTCGAAGCGCAATTAAAGCTAATGAAAAATTATCTATTTCTGAAATGGAGAAACTTATTTGGGAGTTACATAAAATTGGACGATTTACTTGTCCTCACGGAAGACCAATAACTTTTAAAATAAGTTTATTGGATATGGAGAAGGGATTTAAAAGAAAATGAATATAAATATTATATGTGTTGGTAAAATTAAAGAAAAATATATTTTAGATGGTATACAAGAGTTTGCTAAACGAATGCAAGCTTTTGGTAAATTAAAAATTTTCGAATTAAAAGAGGATGGTAACGATTCAAATAGAAATATGTCTATAGAAAAAGAATCAAAATCCATTCTTGAAACTTTAGAAAAAAATAAAGGATTTAAAATCCTTTTAGATATTCAAGGGAAGAATTTTTCTTCTGAAGATATGGCTTCACAAATTGAAAAAATAGGTCTTAATGGAGACAGTACTATCAACTTTATTATTGGTGGTTCTTATGGTGTTTCAGAAGATATTAGAAAATCTGCTGACTTAAGGCTAAGTTTTTCAAAAATGACTTTCCCGCATCAATTAATGAGATTAATTTTAATTGAGCAAATTTACAGATGGTTTAGCATTATAAAAAATACTAAATATCATAAGTAGTTTTTAATTTTATTTTTAACTTTATTTTTATAAATTATTAGGAGGAAACAATGTATTCGCAAGGAGAAACTTTTTATCACAACATCGATGACGAGGAGTTTGAACTAACAGTTTTAGAAAATCTAATTATAAGAGATAAAGAATATCTTATAACTGAGGATTTCGATGGGACTAATTATATATTTTTATATGATGAGGATGAGGACGATTTAATTTTTGTTGATGATGCTGCAGAAATAAATACTGTTTTAGATTTCTGGAAGGAAGAGTATTTAGGTGCAGACAACATAGGAGATTGGGATGATGATGAATATTACGACCGTGAAGACTCTTATGACCAAGATGATTATTATGATATGGGATATGACGATGACGAAAAGGATTATTATTAATGGCTAAGATTATTATTAACAGTACTGATTCTTTTGGAGAAAACATTTCTCAAAAAATGATTGCAAAAAAAGTGATTGAAAACGATGTCACTATTTTTACTTATGATAATAAATATGGTAAAGGCGAGATAAGAATATCCCCTTACTCTACTGAAATACTGAAGTTTGGAGAGATTCAAAGTAAACTTTTAATTAAACCAGAAGTTAAAACAAATTTTATTTATAAAACTTCTTACTTCAATAAAAATTTTACAGTTTTATGTAAAAAATATGTTTATTCTGAAAATAAGTTGACAATTGCCTATGTTATATATGATAATAATATAGAGATAAACCAATTAGAGATTGAAATAATTGAAGTACAATAAACACTAAAATAGAGCAATCTCTTTGCTCTATTTTTTATTAAAGGAGGGGTAAATGAAAAAAATACTTTTAATTTCTGCAACAGCTTTAATTTTTTTTAGTTGTACTAATCTTCAAACACAACTTCCTACTCAAAGCAAAGTTGTTGTTCCTAGTGTAAAAAATCCAGTTTTACAGCAAGATAACTTTTTTCTTAATGAATCTGGTGTAGCTTATTTATATGATCTTATACAAAGAGATTCATCAACAAATGCTATTCGTGAATATCTTCCATCTCAAATGATGGCACCTATGGAGGTTTATGCAGGAGAAACTTTAATTGTTAACAACATTAATGCTGACAGAGTTAAGATAATTTCTTCTCCTATAAAAAATGATTTTACATTTAATATTAGTGGAAATAGTTTGAATTTTAATAGTCTTTATCAAGGTGAATATATTGCTGAGATTTATAAAGGATTCACATATGTTGGTACTGTTAAGATAAAAAATAAATTGAAATATAATTTTACTGAGAAAGATAATTATGATATAATTTTAAACAGCTACAATAATAAAAATTTAGATCTATTGGTAAAAAGTGCCCAGTTATATCTAATTGCTTTTCCAACAAACAGCAAACAAAAAGATGTAGCCTTCATGGTACTTAATTTAGGTTCTGCAAATGGAAATCAACTTTTAATTAATAAAGAGATTCGATATTTAAAAGAAAACTTCTCTCTTAATGAAGACGAGAAAATAAAACTTCTAGCTTTTGAAGAAAAGTCTAGCGATGGAAGTTTTATTATTAATAACTATTATTTAGATTACAACAGAAGTAATTTAAAATTAAACACTGAAATAATGAGAGCTATTCAACGTAAAAATAATGCTACTGCAGATGAATTACAATTCTTAGAAAATTTTTACGGTGACTCACAAAGTACAGAACTAGCCTTATTAATTGGAAATTTATACATGCAAAAAGGAGACAGTGATAAAGGAAATTACTATTTAAGCTTAGCTGGTTCATCTTCTAACTTGAATTCTAATTTTTCAAACTTAACTACTCCAACATCAGAGAACTCTATTTTATCTTCTAATAACATAGGTGAAGATGAAGTTGTTACATCTGTATCACCTTCTGATTCTTCTAAAAATATTACAAATGGAATAGATGCTCTTAATCGTAAAAGTTATAGTGAAGCTTTAATATTCTTTAACAAAGCTGAAAGCAGTTCAACAAATATCTCTGAAGTTAGCTTCTATCGTGGTAAGACATACTTTTCAATGAATAATTTTGATAAAGCCTTATCTGATTTTGATAAAGTTACTACTCCAGGTGAAAATACATCTGAGTTATATTATTACTTAGGAGTTATCTATCATAAAAAAGGAGATATTGAAAAAGCAAAAGATTACTTAAGAAAATCTAGAGAAAATAATCCAAGTAGTACTTGGGGTAGAAAAAGTAGCATATATTTATTGAAACTATAAATTTAAAAAGGGAGAAAAACTATGGAAAAATACTTTGACAGAGTTGGAAAAGAACGTCTTGTTATGGAGCAATGGGAAAAAATAAAAGAGATTGAAGCTCTTGGAGTTTACCCGTTCGGAAAAAAATATGATAAAGTTCATATGATTGGAGATCTTTTAAAATCATCTCCTGAAACAGAGACAACTTTTAAAACAGCAGGAAGAATTATGGGATTCAGAGAGCAAGGTAAAGCCGTATTTGCTCACATTGAAGACCAAACTGGAAAAATCCAAGTTTATATTAGACAAGATCAAATTGGAGAAGAGGCTTTTGAAATAGTTAAGAAATTAGGTGTTGGAGACATTATTGGTGTTGAAGGTACTTTATTTATGACTCAAAAAGGTGAGTTAACTTTAAGAGTTTCTCAAGTTGAGTTACTATCAAAAAATGTTAGAGCACTTCCTGAAAAGTTCCACGGTCTTACAGACGTTGAAACTAGATATAGAAAAAGATATTTAGACCTTATCATGAACAGAGATGTTAAAGAAACTTTCATGAAAAGAGTTAGAATTATAAATGGTATCAGAGAGTTTTTAAATAAAAAAGGGTTCTTAGAAGTTGAAACTCCTATGATGCATCCAATTGTTGGAGGAGCTGCTGCAAGACCATTTATCACTCATCATAACGCTTTAGATATGGAATTATATTTAAGAATAGCTCCTGAACTTTATTTAAAAAGATTAATAATTGGTGGATTTGATAAAGTTTATGAAATTAATAGAAACTTCAGAAATGAAGGTATTTCTACTAGACATAATCCAGAATTTACAATGATGGAATTATACCAAGCTTATGCTGACTATAATGATATGATGGATTTAACTGAAAGTTTATTCCAATACCTTGCAACAGAGGTTTTAGGAGCAACTAAAATAGAGTATAATGGAAAAGAGATTGACCTTGGAAAGTTCTATAGAATTCATATGGTTGATATGATAAAAGATATTACTGGTGCTGATTTCTGGCAAAATTTAACAGTTGAAGAAGCTAAAGCTTTAGCTAAACAACACCACGTTGAAATTGCTGATCACATGACAAGTGTTGGACATATCATCAACGAGTTCTTTGAGCAAAAATGTGAAGAGCATATAGTTCAACCTACATTTATCTATGGTCACCCAGTTGAGATCTCTCCTCTAGCAAAAAGAAATGCACAAGATTCTAGATTTACAGATAGATTCGAGTTATTTATTGATGCAAGAGAATATGCAAATGCATTCTCTGAGTTAAATGACCCTGCTGATCAAAGAGGAAGATTTGAAGCTCAAGTTGAAGAGGCTTTACTAGGAAACGATGAAGCTACTGCAGTTATCGATGATGATTACATCGAGGCTTTAGAGTATGCTTTACCTCCAACAGGTGGATTAGGAATTGGTATCGATAGAGCTATAATGCTATTAACTGGTTCTCCATCAATTAGAGACGTTGTACTTTTCCCACAAATGAAAAGAAGAGACTAGTTTTATATTTAGAGGTGTTCCTGTGGAACACCTCTTTAATCTTTTATACAATCGTACTGGAGGTTTTATTTTGTTATATGAATTTCTTATTATTTTAAGTATTAACTACTTGGGAGTTATCCTAGAAAAGATTTTTCATCTTCCTACTCCTGGAACAGTTAATGGTTTAATTCTTTTATTTATTTTTCTTTCTTTAAAGATAGTAAAATTAAATAGTATTAAAAATGTTGGTGAATTTTTTATTGCAAATATGATCATAACTTTTATTCCACCTAGTGTTAAACTTTTAGATGTTATTGATATTTTAAAAACTGACTTTTTTAAATTAATTTTTTTACTTATATTAACAACTTTAATTACAATGGTTGTTACTGCTTTATGTGTAGACTTCATGATGAGGGGGAAAAAATAAATGAAAGAACTTTTATTTGATAATGCTTTTTTTGGAATTTTTATTAGTTTAATTGCTTTTAAAATTGGAAAAGATATTTTTAATAAATTTAAATGGCCTATTTTAAATCCAATTTTTGTAGCTCTTATCCTTATTTTTATATTTATGGAAGTTTTTAATATTCCCACATCTTATTATAGTAAAGGAGGAGATATATTAGGCTTTTTTATAGCTCCTGCTACAGTATGTTTAGCTATTCCTTTATATAAAGAGCTGGGAACACTAAAAAAGCACTATAAAGTTATTTTGATTGGAGCTCTTATTGGATCTATTACCGCCATTTTGTCTGTTGTTCTTTTAGGAAAATTACTAGGTATTCAAGATATCATTCTCTTATCATTTGTTCCTAAGTCTATTACAACTCCAATTGGAATAGAAGTTAGTAAACTTCTTGGCGGAATACCTGCTATTACAGTTTTTGCTATAATGGTTACTGGAATAGCTGGAAATATTTTTGCACCATTTATGTTAAAGCTTTTTAGAATTGAAAATGCTGTTGCTAAAGGTCTTGGAATTGGGATTTCAAGTCATGCTGTAGGAACAAGCAAAGCTATTGAAATGGGAGAGGTTGAAGGAGCAATGAGTGCTCTATCTATAGTTATCGCCGGTATAATTACAATTTTTATTGCACCGCTACTTTTAAATCTTCTAAAATAATATTTTATGGAAATATAAAAAACCCTCCTGGGGGGGAGGGTTTTTTCATAACACGGGGGAGTGTTAAAAAATAAAAAAGATTAAAATAGATTTTTGGGGGGTATATAGATCTATTCAATCAAATTCGGTCTCGCTATTAGTATATAATAAGTACGGTTTTCTGTCAAGTTTTTTTTTAGTACATTCTTTTTTTATACTTTGTTCTAATTTGAATATAAAAATTTTGAATTTTGTTATAAAAATGAAAGGAGTGGATTATATTCCACTCCTTTTATTTTATACTAATCCTTTTTTTATCATAGCAAGAGCATATTGATGCGCATCTACTGTTGCACTAGCATAAGCAAATTTTGTTTCTCCTTCGAAAAATCCGTTTAACAAAACTTGTTGCTGCTCATCTATATTCATTGTTAACCTTTCTAGTGTTAACGTTCCCTCTTTATACTCTTCTAATAATGCATTATAAACTGCATCAAAAGTACTATCGTAAATTTCATTTTGTATTTCTTCAAAAAACATATTTTTACACCCCTTTTTGGTATAGTTTCTTTACTTCTCAATATTAACATTTTTTATTAATTTTGTCAACAATTATCCAATATAAGCTATTTCAAAATTTTGGTGAACACCTAAGAACTTTGATTTTAGTTCTTTATAGTTTTCTTTTAAATATATCATTTGCTTAAATAGGCCTTGAGAACCATTTTTTATTGTTAATTTATTTTTTAAATCTTTTCCATATTCATTCCATAAATTAGTAAAAAGTACAAATAAAAACACTAAAGTCGTTGCTTGAATTCCAGCAAAATCTAAGACAACTTCCTCCTCTTTTTTTAAAATCTCTTTTAATTTATCACAAAAGCTTTTAGCTTTATCCGGATTTACTAGCATTGAACTATTGAAGTATCTTTTTAATTTTATTTTCATAAAGTTATTTTCTCCTAATTTAATTTGTTTGATCAAAATGATCTATATTTAAAGTATAGTCTCTTTTACCTACTAATTTTCCACTTTTACTATAATAATTCCAAATTCCAATTGCTTGGCCATTATAAAACTTACCTATTATATGTGGATTTCCATTTTCATGAAATAATTTAAATAGTCCATGATCTTTTCCTTTTAAATAATATGTTTGAAATGTTTTATGCCCATCTTCACTATACAAGACATATTTTCCATTTAACTCTCCATTTTTCCAATTTTCTATGGATTTTATATTTCCGTTAGTATAAAAAGATAACCACTTCCCTTCTGGAACTCCATTTTTATAAAACTCTCTATCTTTTTGAAAAGTCACCATTCCAGTAAGAGGACTTCCAGTTTTTTTGACGAAAATTTTTCCATTTTTGTTTAAAATTTTAGAATAATCTACTTGTGAATAGTTTCCAAAAGCTAACTGAGACATTAAATAAAAAACTACTGATATTTTTTTTAACATAATTATTCCCCCTGCTATCTCTTTTCTATATCTATTATCTTTACAGATTTTTCCATCTTATTTTTTACAACAAATTTATCATAAAAAAATATTCCTATAAAAGCTATCACTAACCCACTAAAACTTGCCCCAATACATTCTCCCTCTGATAATCCCATATTAGAAGCTATAAAATAAGTTAAAAACATAAATATCAGCGGTATTATATAAACTATTATTGCAGCTTTAAAAACTTGATTATCTTCCATTTCAAAAGTTATAATATCACCTATTTTAATATTATCTACATTAGATATAAATGTAAAATCATTTGCTATTTTAGCACTATCACTACATTTACTACAATGCGAGCAAGCACTCTCTTTATACATTGAAACTGTTACTTTACTTCCTACTATTTTTTTTACTAACCCACTACTTTTCATTCTTTGCTCCTCATTCAAATAGTTATAATGAATTATAACATATTTTTTTCTAGAAATTAAAGTAAATTTAAATAAAAAAAAGTATAGGAAAATCCTATACTTAGTTAATTTTAATTTTATATTATAATTTATCGTGTAATGTACCACCAACAGCACACTTACAACCCATTCCTACTTCTACACATTTGCTTGGATCAATATAAACTACATCCCAACCGTCATCTTCATCGTCACCATATCCAACTTCACCTATGAACATTAGCTCAAGACCTTTTGCTTTTAATTCCTCTTCACTTTGTCCTATTTTTTTTAAAAATTCTTCTTTAGTTAACATATGCGTCACTCCTAGTTTGTTATATTATCTGTCTCAATAATACACTATTTTTGTGTAGATGTCAACTTTCAATTTGTTTTTTTTAAAACTATTTTTTAAGTTTTAATTTTTAGTAAAAAATGTTATAATATTTTTTGGTAATACAAATATAGAAATGAGGTAAATAATGAAAGTTTTAGTTGTAGGTGACGTTGTTGGAAATCCAGGTAGAAAAACTCTAAAGGCATACCTTGATAAGTATAAAAGTAATTACGATTTTATTATCGTTAATGGTGAAAATGCTGCCGCTGGATTTGGAATAACTGCAAAACTTTGTGATGAGATTTTAGATTGGGGAGTAAATGTTATAACAAGTGGAAATCACATTTGGGATAAAAAAGAAATTTATGACTATTTAGATAGATCTAACAGAGTTCTACGTCCACATAATTATCCTAATGGTGTTCCTGGAACTGGATATACAATTTTAAAAGATAAAAAAGGAAATAAAATAGCTGTGGTTTCTCTTCAAGGAAGAGTTTTCATGCCACCAATTGATTGTCCATTTACAGTGGCAAATCCATTAATAGAAGAGATTAGAAAAGAATGTAAACATATTATTATAGATTTTCATGCTGAAGCAACATCAGAAAAATTAGCTTTAGCAAACTATTTAGATGGAAAAGTTTCTGTTGTTTACGGAACACATACACATGTACAAACTGCTGATAATAAAATCCTTCTTGAAGGCACTGGTTATATAAGTGATGTTGGAATGACAGGATCAGACAATGGAATAATTGGAATGAATAAAGAATCTATTATTCCTAAATTTTTAACTGCTTTGCCTCAAAAGTTTGAGATAGCAGAAGGAAAAGAAAGAATAAATGGTTTAGATATCGAATTAGATGATGAAACTGGTGAATGTATAAAAATAGAAAGAATCAACCTTTCTCTTATTGAGTTAGGAATATTTAATTAGGAAGGTTTTTATGAAAGTTGTTGAAATAAAAGTTATATTTGATAGTGATAGTATTGAGGATACTCAAAAAGAGATTTGTGATATATTTTATGGATTTGGAGCTACTGGTTTAAAAATTGATGAACCTTTAAAAACGAAAAATCCTTTAGATTTTTATAAAGATGAAAAGCAATTTTTAATGGTAGATTATGCTGTTTCAGCATATTTTCCAATGAATCCATATTCTCAAAGAAGAAACGATTTAATAAAAGCTGCTTTTGAGGAAAAATTTAATGATAGAGATGATGTTGTTTTTACAATTGATTTTTATGAATATGATGAGGAAGACTATCAAAACAGTTGGAAAAAATATCTATATCCTGAAAAAGTTAGTGAAAAGTTTGTTGTTAAACCAACTTGGAGAGAATATGAACCTGAGGAAAATGAATTAGTTATTGAATTAGACCCTGGAAGAGCTTTTGGTACTGGATCGCATCCAACAACATCTCTTTGTTTAAAAATTATGGAAGAAAATATAAAGCCTGGAAATTCTGTTATCGATGTAGGAACTGGATCTGGAATATTGATGATTGCAGCTGAAAAGTTAGGAGCTACTGATATTTATGGTACTGATATCGATGAGCTAGCTGTTGAAGCTACTAAGGAAAATCTTGAGTTAAATAAAATTTCTTCTGATACTGCTGAAGTTTATTTAGGAGATTTAATCTCAGTTGTTAAAGATAAGCAATTTGATGTTGTAGTAGCAAATATTCTAGCTGATGTTATTCTTTTACTTTTAAAAGATATTTTTAAAGTTGTTAAAAAAGATGGATTAATTATCTTTTCAGGTATTATAGAAGACAAGCTTCCTGAAATAGTTAAACAGGTTGAGGAGAAAGGACTTGAAATACTAGAAATAAAAAGAGATAAAGAGTGGAGAGCTCTTCTTATTAAAGCTTAGGAGGATTAAATGAAAAACTATATTATTGCTTTAGATGGTCCAGCTGGAAGCGGAAAAAGTACTATTGCTAAAGTTATAGCTAAAAATTTTGGCCTAACATATCTTGATACAGGAGCTATGTATAGAATGGTAGCTCTTTATATCCTTGAAAATAATATTGATTTCAATAATGTAGCTGATGTAGAAAATATTTTAAATAATATTAAAGTTGATATTATAGATGATAAATTTATATTAAATGGTAAGGATGTTTCTTTAGAAATTAGAACACCTGAAGTTACTAAAATTGTTTCTCCAGTATCTGCTATCAAAGCTGTTAGAGTTAAATTAGTAGATTTACAAAGAGAGATTAGTAAAGGAAAAAAAGTTATTTTAGATGGAAGAGATATTGGAACAGTTGTTTTTCCAAATGCTGATTTAAAAATATTTTTAGTTGCTTCTCCTGAAGAAAGAGCTAAAAGAAGAGTTAAAGATTACGCATCAAAAGGGATTACAGAAGATTTTGAAACTGTTTTAAAAGATATTTTAGAAAGAGACCATACTGATTCTACAAGAAAAGAAAGTCCTTTAAAGAAAGCCGAAGATGCTATCGAAGTTGATACTAGTTTTCTTAACATTGAAGAAAGTGTTCAAACAATATCTAACTTAATTAAAGAGAAAATCGGAGGGTAAACTATGTTTTACAATCTACTGAGAGGATTTTTATATCCTTTCCTCTTTATTTTTTTGCTTTTTAAACCTAAAAAATTGAAATTTGTTTTTCAAAGACTTTTTCAAGATTTGTCAACTCTAGAAAAAAAAGCAAAATATATATGGATTCATTGCTCATCTGTGGGAGAAATCAATCTTATAGACGCATTGGTAAAAAAACTAAAAAATGATTTCAACGAAAATATTTTACTTACAGTTTTTACTGATACGGGTTATGAAATAGCTATGAATAAATACTCAAAAGATGATAGAATATCTATATTAAGATTTCCATTAGATGATATTTTTATACTAAAAAAAATATTCAATTATATTCAAGTTTCTAAAATAATTTTAATAGAAACTGAAATTTGGCCTAACTTTATAAACTTAGGTTCAAAGTATTCAAAAATATTTATTGTTAATGGCAGAATTTCAAATAAAAGTTTTCCTAGATACAAAAAAATTTCTTGGATTATAAAACCTCTTTTTTCTAAAATATCTGGATTTTTTATGCAATCTCAAGAAGATAAAAATCGAATAATTCTTTTAGGTGCTGATAAAAACAAAGTATTTGTAACTGGTAATCTAAAATTTGATATTTCTTTTGAAACATTTTCTTCTGAAGATATGTCAAATTTAAAAAGATTTATAAAAAGTGATACACGAAAAATCTTTGTTGCTGGTAGCACTAGACAAGGAGAAGATTCTATTCTTATAGATGTTTTTAAAGAACTTAAAAATACACTTCTTATTATTGTCCCACGACATTTAGAAAGAGTTCCTGAAATTGAAACTTTAGTAAAAAATTCAAATTTAACATATAAAAAATTAACTAATTTAGAATTAAATCCATCTTCAGAAGAGTTTCAAATACTTATTGTTGATAAAATGGGTGTTCTCAGAAAATTCTATTCTATTGCTGATATTGTATTTGTTGGTGGAACACTAGTTAATGTTGGTGGTCATAGTTTACTAGAGCCACTATTTTATGGAAAATCTCCAATTTTTGGCCCATATTTACAAAATGTTAAAGATATATCTAAAGATATTTTAAATCTTAATATTGGATATAAAATTAACAATAAAGAGGAGTTTTTAAATACTATTAATCTCTTAGAAACAAAACCTGTTTCTGAGGATAAAATAAAAGCATTTTTCAAAAGCAATCAAAATGCTGCTGAAAAAACGATTAAATTTATGGAGGAAGAATGAAAGAAAGATTAGAAGACACTCTATGGAAACACTTCTTCACAAATCCTAGAACTAATTATAATCCATACATGGTTAAATTAGTAGAATACCCTAATCACATTATCTATGATAGTGAAATTATGGACTCTTATAGAGGAAATTGGAACCAAAAAGCTTTTGGAAACAATAATCCTGTATATCTTGAAATAGGATCTGGAAGTGGGAACTTTGCAGTTGGAATGGCTGCTAAATATCCAGAGAGAAATCACTTAGCTCTTGAAATAAGATTTAAAAGATTAGTTTTATCTGCTACTAAAGCCGTTAAAAGAAATCTTAATAATGTTGTTTTCTTAAGAAGACGTGGTGAAGATATTACAAAATTTATAGGAAATGAAGAGATTGAAGGACTTTACATTAATTTCCCTGACCCTTGGGAGGGAAATGAAAAAAATAGAATACTTCAACCTAAACTTTTCGAACTTCTTGATGTTATAATGAAAGTTGATGGAACTTTATTTTTTAAAACAGACCATGATCAATATTATTCAGATGTTCTTGAATTTGCTAAAGATTTAAAAAACTATGAAGTAGTTTATCATACACCTGATTTACATAACAGCCCTAAAGCTGCTGATAATATCAGAACAGAGTTTGAAGATTTATTTATATGTAAACATAACAAAAATATCAACTATATTGAAATAAAAAAAATCAAATAACGAAATAATACATGGAGGTATTTAAATGGCAGGATATGTTGTAGTTGGAACTCAATGGGGAGACGAAGGAAAAGGAAAAATAATTGACGTTCTTGGAGATAGAGCTGATTACGTTGTTAGATTCCAAGGTGGAAATAATGCTGGACACACAGTTGTTGTTAATGGAGAGAAATTTATACTTCATTTATTACCATCTGGTATGTTACATGGACAAGGTAAATGTATCATCGGACCAGGAGTTGTTGTTGATCCTAAAGTTCTTTTAAAAGAACTTGATACATTAGAAGCTAAAGGAGCTAAAGTTGATCACCTATTTATAAGTGATAGAGCTCATCTTATTATGCCTTACCACATTCAATTAGATATCTTAAAAGAAGAGAGAAGTGGAGATAACAAAATTGGAACTACAAAAAGAGGAATTGGACCTTGTTACTCTGATAAATTTTCAAGAGTTGGAATTAGAGCTGTTGAATTATTAGATATGGAGCTATTTGCTAAGAAATTACAAATGAATTTAGAAGAGAAAAATGAACTTTTCACTAAAATCTATGATGCTCCTACTATGAAGTTTGAAGATATTTTTGAAGAGTACAGAGGATATGCTGAAAGATTAAAGCATAGAATTATTGATGCTACTCCTGAAATTAACAAAGCTTTAGATGATGACAAATTCGTTTTATTTGAAGGAGCTCAAGCTATGATGCTAGATATTAACTATGGAACATACCCATACGTTACTTCATCATCTCCTACAAGTGGAGGAGTTACTACTGGTGTTGGAGTTTCTCCTAGAAAAATCGATAGAATAATTGGAGTTATGAAAGCTTATACAACTAGAGTTGGAGAAGGACCTTTCGTTACTGAGTTAAATAATGATTTAGGAGAAAAAATCAGACAAATTGGTGGAGAGTTTGGAGCTACAACTGGAAGACCAAGAAGATGTGGATGGTTAGATCTTGTTGTTGGTAAGTATGCTGTTGATATAAACGGATTAACTGACGTTGTAATAACAAAAATCGACGTTTTAAGTGGATTAGACACTTTAAAAATTTGTACTGGATACGAAATCGATGGAAAAGTTTATACAACTGTACCTGCTGCTACAGAAAAATTAGCTTATGCTAAACCAATTTATGAAGAGTTACCTGGATGGACAGAGGATATCTCTAATATGAAAGATTACAATGAGTTACCTGAGAACTGTAAAAAATACCTTGCTAGAGTTGAAGAGTATTTAGGATGTCAAATAACTGTTGTTTCTGTTGGTCCTGATAGAAGTCAAAACATATTCTTAAAAGATATATAAGAAATCAATCCCCTAGTTTACTAGGGGATTAATTTTAGGAGGAGCTAAATGTTAGAAAAAATTCTTATCATAAATACTGGGGGCACTATTGGTATGGTCAACAGCGAGGAAAATAATCCTAATAGTCCTTTAAGACCTGCTAAAAATTGGTTTGAAGTAGCTAAAAATCATCCTATTTTAGAAAGATTTCCTGCTGACTACTGTCAAATTTCAACTTTAATTGATTCTTCAGATATGAATCCTGAAATTTGGATTGATATTGTTAAAATTATAGAAAAAAATTATTATGACTACAGAGGATTTGTAATTTTACATGGAACTGATACTATGGCTTTTACAGCTTCAGCTCTATCTTTTATGCTTAAAAATCTTGATAAACCTGTGGTTTTAACTGGGTCTCAAGTTCCTTTAGTTACACCAAGAAGTGATGCACTTCAAAATTTAATTACATCTATTCAAATTGCAGGTAATAGAATATACGGTGTTAAAAGTATACCTGAAGTTACAATCTGTTTTAGAGATGAGTTATTGAGAGGAAATCGAGCTAGAAAAATTGATGCTACAAATTATTTTGGGTTTGCTTCACCAAATTATAGAGCTTTGGGAGAGATTGGATGTGAAATTAAAATTCATGATAAAAAGGTTTTAGATATGCCTAAAAATGAGTTTTATACAGATTCTTCTATCAACAGTAATATACTTATTGTTGAGATTTTCCCTGGAATGAATCCTCAATATATAAAAACACTTGTAGAATCTCATTCTGAAATAAAGGGAGTTATTTTAAAAACTTATGGAAATGGTAATGCTCCAACTACTGATAATTTTGTTTCAGCTTTAAAATCTATTATTGATTCAGGAGTTGTTGTTGTTAATATTACTCAATGTGCAACTGGTGCTGTCAAAATGGGATTATATGAAGCTAGTAGCGCATTAAAAAGTATTGGAGTAATCAGCGGTGGAGATATGACTCCAGAAGCAGCCATAACCAAGTTAATGTATTTATTAGGAAAAAATCTTCCTATTGAAGAAATTAAAGTTTTTATGGAATCTGATTTATGTGGTGAAATAACTGTTTGAAGGAGTGCTATGAACAAAAATCTTTGGAAAAATAATAAAAATAGTAAACTTTATGAAGTTTTAAATTATAATATATTAAATTGTACTAATGAACAAGATGGACAAATTATGTATCTATACAGAGTTTTTTCTGAAGAAGTTCTAGATTCAGAAGGAAATGAAAAACTTTTTGTTAGATCTGAAGATGAGTTTAAAACTAAGTTTACAAAATATAGTTTATAATTTAAATAGAGAAAAAGCTGACTTAAAAAAGTCAGCTTTTTTTTATTTATCAAATTTTATTGGTTTTATCCAATCACTATTTTTTCCCATAGCATAGTTTTTTTCAAATTCAGCTTTAAATTCATTAAATCTCTTCTCTTTTATAGCAGTTCTTGAATCTTTCATTAATTTTAATAAGAAATATAAATTATGGTATGTTGCTAATCTTCCACCTAATATTTCTTGAGCTTTAAATAAGTGTCTTATATAACCTCTTGTATAATTCCTACATACATAGCAATCACATCCCTCATCTAAAGGTCTAGTGTCTTCAGAATATGAAGCATTTTTTACAACAAGTCTTCCATATTTTGTAAATATTGTTCCGTGTCTTCCAATTCTACTTGGTTGTACACAATCCATCATATCTATTCCTGATGCTACAGCTTCTAGCATATCTAAAGGTTCTCCTACTCCCATTAAATATCTTGGTTTATCTTCAGGTAACTTCTCAACTATATAATCTAATACTCTATACATATCCTCTCTAGGTTCACCAACAGCTAAACCTCCAACAGCATATCCAGAGAAGTATTCATCCATTTCACTTAATTCAGATAAACTTTTATCTCTTAAATCTTCATAAATTCCACCTTGAACTATTGCAAATAAACCTTGCTCATCTGGTCTTTTGTGTGCTTCTACACATCTTTTTGCCCATCTTGTAGTTCTTTCAATAGATGGAATAAGGTACTCTTTTGATGACATTCCTGGTGGGCACTCATCAAATAACATAACTATATCTGATCCTAAATTATTTTGAATATTTATTGATTTTTCTGGAGAAATAAAGTGTTTAGAACCATCTAAATGTGATCTAAAATAAACTCCTTCTTCCTTAATATTTCTTAAATCACCTAAACTAAATACTTGGAATCCACCACTATCTGTTAAAATAGGTTTTTTCCAATTCATAAATTTATGTAATCCACCAAATTTAGCAACTAACTCATCACCTGGTCTTAAATACAAGTGATACGTGTTTCCTAAAATTATTTCAGCTCCCATTTCCTCTAACTCTTCTGGAGTCATTCCTTTTACTGTGGCTTGAGTTCCAACAGGCATAAACACAGGCGTTTCAATCTCTCCATGAGGAGTTGTTATTTTTCCTGTTCTCGCTTTTCCATCTTTATCGTATAATTCATACGTTACTGGTAACTTTTTACTCATTTCTTTCTCCTATCTTTCTACTGACATTACATCTTTTATTTTTAATAGATGACTAACTAATTGTTTATACTCATCTTTATTATTTAACTCAACAGTCACTTTTATAATTGCAATTGTATCTAATCCCTTTTTTATATTATGAGAGTTTAAAGATAATACATTTATTTTATGGTTTGAAATCATTGTTACAACATCCATAAGTATATTTTGTCTATCTATAGCTTTTATTGTAAAAGCAAAAGTATATCTATTTTTTTTCGAAGGTGCTTCTAAAAGTCTCTCATCCCAATTAACATCTATAACTCTTGCAGGATCATGGTTAACCATTGAAATATAATTTGGACAATCTTTTCTATGAATTGCAATTCCTGTTAATTTTGTTACATATCCACCTATATCATCTCCAGGAAGAGGTGTACAACATCTTGCAAATCTTATTAGAGTATTTTCTGTCCCATCAATTATAATTCCTTGATCATCCTTTTTTGCTGATTTTTTCTTTATAGGCTCTTTAATAAAATCTTCTAGATTACTTTCTATATACGCTTTACTTTTTTCTTGCTCTATCTTTAATTTAGCAACAACTACATCTACTTTACTTTTTGTCTCTCCCATATGGAAATAGAAATCACTCATTGTTGGTATATTATGTTTCTCTAAATGCTTTTTTAGAATTGGGCTATCTTCAAACTCTTTTAAAGTCATTCCTAATTTTCCAACTTCTTTTTCGATAAGCTCTTTTCCAACTTTAATATTTTCATCAAGTTTTTGGTCTTTTAACCATTTTTTTATTTTACTTTTTGCACTTTGTGTAGCTACAATATCTAACCAATCATTTCCAGGTCCTCTACCAGTTTTAGATGTAATAACTTCTACTCGATCACCATTATTTAATTTGTAATCCAATGGAACTATTTTTCCATTAACTTTTGCACCTACACACTTTATCCCAATCTCTGTATGAATATTAAAAGCAAAATCTATTGGTGTAGCACCTTGAGCTAACTCAATAACATCTCCTTTTGGAGAAAATACAAATACCGTCTCTTTTACTATATCTCCAGTTACTTCTTTAATAAATTCTTCAGTATTTTCTGCACCTTGATTTAACTCTACAATATTTCTAAGCCATCCATAAACTTGATCTTTTTTACTTATTTTTTTATTTTCTTTATAACTCCAGTGAGCTGCAACTCCCTCTTCAGCTACTCTATCCATATCTTCAGTTCTAATTTGAATCTCAACAAATTTTCCCAAAGGTCCTACAATTGTTGTATGAATTGATTGATAGTTATTTGATTTAGGAACCGCTATATAATCCTTAAATCTTCCAGGAACAGGTCTGTAATTACTATGTATAACTCCTAAAGTATTGTAACATTCTGCTTCTGTATTTAAAATAATTCTAATACCTATTAAATCATAAATTCCATCAAAATCTTTGCCTTTTTCAAACATTTTTTTATAAATACTATAAAAATGTTTAAATCTTCCTTTAACTTTTGCATATATTTGTACTTCATTTAACAAACGAGTTATATTATTTACCATCTCTTCTAAATATTTTTTTCTCTCGTCTTTTTTTTCATCAATTAATGCTTTTATATCTTTATATTTTTCTGGTTCTAAATAATGTAAAGACATATCCTCTAATTCCCACTTTATCTTTGCTATACCTAATCTATGAGCTAAAGGGGCATATATAGAAAGAGTTTCTTGAGCAATTCTTTTTTGTTTTTCTGGTGGCATAAACTTTAAAGTCCTCATATTATGAAGTCTATCTGCCAATTTTATAATAATAACTCTAACATCTTTTGCCATTGCTATTATCATTTTTCTAATATTTTCATCCTGTTTTTTAGTTCCATTAGGTAAATGGTCTAATTTTGTAACTCCATCTACAAGATGGGCAACTTCGTCTCCAAAGTTATACTTTATATCTGCTATAGTTATCAGTGTATCTTCAACTATATCATGAAGTATTCCTGCTATTATTCCCTCTGTATCCATCTTCATATCTATTAATATTTTGGTTACTTCTACAGGATGTATTATATAGCTGTCACCAGATTTTCTGTATTGTCCTATATGGCATTCTTCTGCAAAAAAGAAAGCCATTCTGATCTTTTCTTTGTCCACTTTTAAATTGTGCTTATCTATTTCACTTTCTATTTCTTGCCAATATTTCATAATACACCTCTTTTTTAATAATCCTATACAAATAAGGCGACACTAGTTTGTGCCGCCTTAAAAGTTATTAATACTTCATTAAAGTTAATACTGGATAACCTTCTAATTTCTCTTTACCTTTTAAGTCTTCTAGTTCAATTAAAAATGCTAATCCTGCTACTACTCCACCTAATTCTTCTATTAATTTTACAGTAGCTTCTATAGTTCCTCCAGTTGCTAATAAATCATCAACTATTAATACTCTTTGTCCAGGTTTTACAGAATCTTTATGCATACATAAAACATTTGAACCGTATTCTAAATCATATGCATACTCGATTACCTCTCTTGGTAATTTTCCTGGTTTTCTAACTGGAGCAAATCCAACTCCTAAAGCATAAGATACTGGACATCCAAATATAAATCCTCTTGCTTCTGGTCCTACAACTAAATCTATATTGTGTTCCTTTGCAAACTCTACAACCTTATCTGTTGCATATTTATATGCTTCACCATTTCCCATTAGCGGAGTTATATCTCTAAATTTTATTCCTGGTTTTGGATAATCCTCTACTAATGCTACATATTTTTTTAAATCCATTTAATTCCTCCTAAATATTACTCTTTTAAAAATTTATCATAAATTATCTATACTAATTGAAAATTAAATTTAAAGCTTCTTTTTCCTTTACTTTATCTCCATTTTTATAGTATATGTTTATTAATTTTTCTACTACTTCTTTATCAATATCATTATAAGTTAAATAATTCTTTAAAACTCTTTCTGAATAATCATCTTTATCTAAAGATAAACTATAAAAATTTGATAATTTTATTGTATTAACTTTATTATATTTAATTTTATTTTCGATTTTTAAATATGAATCTTTCTTTAAACTATCTACTCTTTTTAAATTATTTAAATATGAATCAAAAAACAAACTATTATTAAATATTTCATCATCCTCTACATATTCATAATACTTTAAAGAATTTAAATAGTTCCCATTCAAAAACTCTATATATCCTAAAATAAAATAATCTTGATCATTCATAAAATCTTTAGACACACTTTTTAAATACTTAGAACTTTTACCATAATCTCTTTTTTCAAAATTTAAATAACCTAAATTCTTCAAAGTTAAATTATCTTTAGGATTAAGTGCCAAAGCTCTATTTAAATCTTTTTCTGCTTGAACTATATTCCCAAGTTGCCCTTCAATTATTGCTTTTTCTCTTAGTGCTACACTATTTTTACTATTAATCTTTAGTATTTCCTCATATATTTCTAACGCTTCACTTTTTTTACCTAAAGAATACAAGTTAGCTCCCTTAAGTAATAGATACTTTTCATTTTTTGTTTCAAGATTTTTCGTTGTCTTTACTACCTCACTATTGCTACAACCAATTAGTACAAAAACTAAAAAAAGATATTTCCACATTTAGTTCTCCTTTTTATTATTTGGTGGTAATATTACTCCTCCTGAAATTATAAGCTTTATTGCGTCATCTACTTTTAAATCTAAAACTCTTACTTCTGATTTTTTTAAAACTATGAACATCCCTGAAGTAGGATTTGGTGATGTCGGTAAAAATACATTACACATCTCCTCACCAGTTACCTCTTCTACAAAATGATTACTATCTGAAGTCATAAATCCGATACTATAAATCCCATGTCTAGGATATTCAAACATCACAACTTTTTGGTATGATTTTTGTCTATCTGATGCAAATAGAGATATTATTTGAGTTATTGTACTATATATCTGACTAAATAATGGTATTTTTACTAAAAGATTGTTTAAAAAAGCTCCAATTTTTTTAAATAAAAATACTCTCATAGCTGTTCCTATAGCTATTAATAATAATATCAAAGTTACAAAAGATAAAACATTTATAAGTATTTGAGTATATAAATGAAGATCTTGTTCTTTTCCTAATCCAGTTTGTAAAACAATCTTTCTTATTGCTACTGTTAAAACAGAATCTTGCAATAAGTTTAAGAAAATTTGAAATATCCAGTTAAAAATATATACTGTAATAACTATAGGTAATATAGCAATTAGCCCACTATAAAAACTGGCTTTTACTCTTTTCATCTTTTATTCTCCTCTTTGTATCTCTACCTTAGACACTCTCATCTTCTCAACCTCAACTACTACCAACTTAACATCTTGAAAGTCTACAATATCTCCTATTGCAGGAATTTTTCCAAGCTCTGACATTATTAATCCGCCTAAACTTTCGTAATCCTCTGATATTGGTAAATCAATATTTAAACTTTTATTTATTGTTTCTATATCAAGCATTGCATCAACTTCATATCTATTATCATCAATCTCTTTAATGCTTTCTTCCTCTTCATTATCAAACTCATCACGAATTTCTCCAACAATCTCTTCTAATAAGTCTTCTATTGTTAAAACTCCACCAATACCACCATACTCATCTAATACAAGTGCAATATGAACTTTTTTACTTTTAAATTCTTGTAAAATTTCTATAATTGACTTTGTTTCAGGAACATAGTAAGCCTCTCTTACTAACTCTTTAACTTGAGTATCTGTGCTATGTGCTTTTAAGTAATTTAAAACATCTTTAGTATATAAAACACCTATAATATTATCAATAGTCTCTTCATATACAGGTATTCTTGAGAATCCAGCTTCTATCATCTCTTCCCAAATATCATCTAAAGTTTTATTTCCTTCAACTGCAAACATTGATGTTCTAGGTGTCATAATTTCTTTTGCATTAGTTTCACCTAATCCTACAATTGAGTGAATCATTTCTTTTTCCTCTTCTTCTATAATACCCTCAGCTTCACCTACATTTACAAAAGATATTAAATCCTCTTCTGTAAACATTATATTTTCAGTTTTTACTTCAACTCCTAAAATTCTACCAATTAATATAGATGTCCACATCAATATTTTTACAATTGGTTTCATTAATAATCCAAAATAATACATAGGACCAATTACTAATTTTGAGAAACCTTTAGAATTATTTTTGGCCATTATTTTCGGTGTTATTTCTCCAAATATAAGAATTAAAACTGTCATAATCCCTGTTACGATAGCCAAACTTCTAGGAGAATTCCCCATTATATTAATTGCTAAAGCAGTTGCAATAGATGATCCTAAAATATTTACTATATTATTTCCTAAAAGCATACCTGTTAAAATCTCATTTGGACTTTTTAACCACTTTTTCAATAAATGTGCTGTTTTCTTATTCGACTTCTCAATATCTTCTAAATCTGTTGTTTTAAAAGATGTTAATGCTGTTTCTGAGGCTGAAAAAAAACCAGATAGTAAAATTAATACAACTAATATAATAATATCACGATACGTGTCCAACTTTATAATACACCTTCCTTATTTTTTAAATTGAATGCTTATATATTCTACCATAATTCTCCATAAAAAACAATATACTGTGCTTTTTAAACCAGCACTTTAATAAAGAATAAAAAGGAAAGCTGTTAGCTTTCCTTATTTTACTAAAAATAATATGTCACCTTTTTTTACTACTTTTCCATTCTCTGCTCTCAAAGCTACAACAGTTCCTGCTACTGATGATTTTACTTCGTTCATCATTTTCATAGCCTCAACTATACATACTGTATCTCCTACCTCTACTTTATCTCCAATTTTTACAAAGTCTTCTGAGTCAGGTGAAGGTGCTGAGTAATATGTTCCAACCATTGGAGAAACAATCTCTTTTCCTTCTACAACTACTTCTTCTGAAGATTCTATTTCTTCAATTTCTATCTCTTTATTAGTTAAAGTCGGTTGTTCTACGTACTTAATATTTGAAGTTACTACCTCTTGTCTTAGTTCTTCCTTTTTCATAGTAAGCTTTGTTCCATTAACTTCTATACTAATTTCAGAAAGATTATGCTCCTCTATACTTTTAGCTAATTTTTTTACGCTTTCTAAATCTAACTTCATTGTTCCTCCTTAATTACTTCCTATTACTCTTAATTCCTTTACAGAATCTAAAGAACTGATTTTTTCTAACATCTCTTCAATTTTTCTAAGTAAATTTTCTGTTGTTTGTATAGAAATTGTTACTCTACTCACACCATCTATTGCTATATTTTGAACAATTGTTAAGATGTTCATCTGCTCTCCTGCAATAATATCTAAAACCCTTGCTAAAATTCCAGGTCTATCCATTAAAGATAAATGTATACTAAATACTTTTTCTTTTCCACCTTCGAAAAATGGTTTTATATAGTCTTTATATTTATAATATGTACTTCTACTTATTCCAACTCTCTTTATAGCTTCATACTTTGAAATTCTTTCAGCTTGAACAATCTCATTTACCTTTATAACACTTTGAATCGAATTTGGTAGTATTCTCTTATCAACAATATAAAATTCTTTTTTATCCATTCTAAACTCTCCCCTATATTTTTTTTCCAATTTTAAACGCCTTTAACGTATTATTAAGTAACATTGCTATAGTCATGGGTCCTACTCCCCCTGGAACAGGTGTTATATATGATACTTTTTCTTTTACAGATTCAAAGTCCACATCTCCACAAATCTTATTATTTTCATCTCTGTTTATTCCAACATCTATTATAATAGCACCTGTCTTAATCATATCACCTTTTAAGAAATTAGCTTTTCCTATAGCTACTATTACAACATCTGCATTTTTTGTTTTTTCTGCAAGATTTTTTGTTTTACTATTACAAACTGTTACTGTTGCTCCTTCATTTATTAAAAGTGCTGTCATAGGTTTTCCAACAATGTTACTTCTTCCTATAACAACGATATCTTTTCCCTCTAAAGCTATCTCATACTCTTCAAATAATCTTAATATACCTGCAGGAGTACATGAAATTAGTGCTGTTTCATCTCCTAAAACTACTTTTCCTAAATTTTCTGGTTTAAATCCATCCACATCTTTATTTATATCTATTGCTTCTATTACCTTTGGTGTATCTATATGATCAGGTAATGGTAATTGAACTAATATTCCATCAACTGTTTCATCACTGTTTAATTCTTCTATTTTTCTTAAAAGCTCTTCTTCAGTTACATCTGCTGGCATAATAAAATTTTTTGATTCTATTCCAACTTCTGCACATTGTTTTATCTTAGAATTAACATAAATTTTAGATGCTAAGTTATCTCCCGCCTGTATTACTGCCAATCCTGGAACTGTTCCTTTAACTTCTTTTATCTCTATTATCTCTTTTTTTATTAAATCTCTAACCTTTTGAGATACATATTTACCATCTAAAATTTTCATTACTATTCCGCCTTTTCCTTCCAGTAATTTAATTCTTGAAGCTTTCTATTTAAATCTATGTGTTCTATTACAACATCTTTTGGTACTTTTATTTCTAAGGAAGTCATGTTCAATATAGCTTTTATTCCTGATTGAGTTACTATATCTGTTACTTGCTGAGCTATAGATTTATTTTCTGTTATAATTGCCATATCTATTTTTTTCTCAGATGCAATTTTTGGTATATCACTTACACTACTTATCTTTATTCCCTTATACTCTTTACCAATTCTGCTTTTTGTAATATCAAAAATTCCCACAATATTAAATCTTGGTTTTTCTATGTCACCTTCTAGCAAAATAGCATTCCCTAACTTTCCAGCTCCAACAATAATTACATTGTTTTGTTTATTTATTCCCAATATATCTTCAATCATTTCGTAAAGACACTTTACGTTATACCCTTTACCCCTTATTCCTATACAAGAATCTAAATCCATTATAAAGTTTGAAAAGTCTTTTCTAATTTGAGCAGCCGTTACTCCAAGTAAAACACCCATCTCTTCTGATGATATATAATCATCTGGCGAAAATTTCTCCAAACATTTTAAATACATTGTTAACCTCTGTATAGTTTTTTTTGAAATTTTTTCTCTCTTTTCTGAAGTTTTCATTATTTAACCTCTCCCCCCATTATTTTTATTTTAAAATCTCACCTATTTTAAATAAGTTTCCATTTATACTATCTTTTCCTGATATATTTTTTTTATTTTCAGGTTTAATCTCAGTTAAAATTATGCTTCCTTCATTTACTTTTACAACAAATCCTTTTCCTTTAATCAAATCTACTATCTCACCATTTTCCCCTTCTTCATAAATTTTATCAAGTTTTTCAACTGCATAAACTTTTAAAATCTTATCATTGTGGTGTGTATAAGCTGTTGGAAATGGATTCATTCCTCTTACAAAATTAAAAATTTCCTCTTTATTTTTATTCCAATTAATTAAGCAATCAGTTTTTTTATATGGCTTTACAAATGTTGCTAACTCATGGTTTTGTTTCTCTCTTTTTGCTGTTCCATTTTCTATTTGATCTACAGCTTCATTTAATTTTTCTGCTCCAATTTCTTTCAATCTATCATGAAGTGTTAAAAAAGTATCCTCTTCATAAATTGGAGTAGTTCCTTTTAAAATAATATCCCCTGCATCTAATTCCTCAGCAATATCCATAATAGTAACACCTGTTTCTTCTTCACCAGCTATTATTGCTGCGTTAATTGGTGCTGCACCTCTAAACTTTGGAAGTAAAGATGAGTGTACATTTATTATTCCAAGCTTTGGAAAATCAATAATATTATTTGGTATTATTTTTCCATATGCTACAACAACAATTAAATCTGGATTTAATTCTTTTACTAACTCAAATGTTTCTTCTGTTCTTAATGAATCAGGTTGATAAACTGGTATATTATTCTCAATTCCATACTCTTTAACTGGTGTATACTTTATTTTTTTACCTCTAGTATTAGGTTTATCTACCTTTGTAAATATTCCTACTATATCATGCTTTTTTCTTAATATATCTAATGATGGAACTGCAAACTCTGGCGTTCCCATAAATAAAATTCTCATTTTGCCTCCTATTTCTTTAAATTACTTAAGTATTGAAGAGCCATTTTATACCCTTCAGAACCGAATCCAGTAATTTTACCTATGCATATATCCGATATTACAGATTTATGTCTAAACTCCTCTCTAGAGTATACATTTGATAAGTGAACCTCTATTGTTTTTAGATTAGTTGACAAAATTGCATCTCTTATTCCTATCCCATAATGTGTTAATGCCCCTGGATTTATTATTAGATAATCAACATTTTCATAACTTTCTTGTATCTTATCAATTATATATCCTTCATGATTGGATTGAAAAAATTCTACCTCCATCCCATGATTCATACCAAATTTTTTAATTTTATTATTTATTAACTCTAAAGTTTCATCTCCATATATTTTAGGCTCTCTCTTTCCTAAAAAATTTAAATTTGGTCCATTTATTATTAAAACTTTCATATCTTTTTATCCTTTTTTATATCTTCTACGACATCTATAAAAGATTTTATATCATCGAACTCTTTATATACAGATGCAAATCTAACATATGCTACTTCATCTAATACCTTTAATTTTTCTAGTACAAGCTCCCCTAGTTCCTGTGTTGTTATCTCATTTTTTAAAGTGTTTTGTATTACTTTTTCCACATCAGCAATAAATTTTTCTAAATCATCTCTACTTATGTTTCTTTTATTAGTTGCTCTTTCTAATCCCCTTAAAAGTTTATCTTTATTAAATTTTTCTCTACTTTTATTTTTTTTTACAACATAGATTGGATTTTCTTCTATTCGTTCATAGGTAGTAAATCTCTTTTCACAACTATTACATACTCTTCTTCTTTTTATAGAATTATTTTCAGAAAACGCTCTACTATCTATTACTTTTGTGTCTTCACTATTACAAAATGGACATCTCATACTCTCTCCCTATAAAGCTTCCTCTTTGTCTATACACTCTAATACTTCTTTTGCATTTTCACAATTTAAAAGCTTTTCTCTAAAATTTTCATCTCTTATTAATCTTGAAATTCTTGCCAGCACTTTTAAATAAATTTGACTATCTTTAAATGGTGATGCAAATACAAAAAATATTTTTACTTTTTCTTGATCTAAAGATTTAAAATCTACTCCCTCTTTACTTATTCCAAAAGCTATTGTTAAACTCTCTGCTGCATCAGTTTTAGCATGTGGTATTGCTACCCCTTTTCCTATCCCTGTGCTTCCTAAATTCTCTCTTTCTAAAAGAGCTTTATATATTACATCTTTTTTTTCTATTTTTTCTGATTTTCCTATTAAAGCAGACAGTTCTTTTAAAGCTTCATCTTTATTTTTAGCTTTTAGATTAAGTAATATTAGTTCTTCTGACATATAGTCAGTTATTTTAACTATGTTTAACATGAGTAACCTCCAAATAAATGTTTCTTTAGATTTAATTTTGTATCTAAATGATAATTTATATATTTTTCATAAAGAATAATCGCATCAATTAAAGTGCTTAATTCCACCCTTTTCTCATCTGATACTTTTTTCTCCACATTTGCTAACACTTCAAATAAATCTCTTTTCAAAGGTATAACTTTATCATTTCCAAAATCTGTTATAACTGATTCAGAAATACTAAAATATTTTTCACCTGATATATTTATTCTATAACCTTCATTTTTTATAATCCAATTCATCATTTTTAAAACCATAATAAAATTATTATAGTTATCACTTTTTATAATAAAGTATAAAGCTTTTTCTATTCTTTGAAAAAACTCCTTTTTTCTCTCTCCTGGCAAGACTATCTCATTAATAATAGAGAGAATATAAGATACTATCTCCAATTTTTCTATATCTTTTTTTAAATCATAAAAAAAATCTATCGAATCAATTGTATTTAGTATAAAATTATCACCTTTTTTATAAAATGTAAAATTTGATAGAGTTAATAAATCTACCGAACTTTGGTCTCTTTTTTTACTTTTTCTAATTCCTCTAACTAAAAGATCAATCTTTCCAAAATTTTCAGAAAAAACAGTTATAATTCGATCTCCTTCTCCAAAATCTACTTTTTTTATTATTAATCCTTTAGTTTTTATAAATTTCATTTTTTTAGTTCCTTTCTTTTAAGGTCACTATTTACTTTTGTGTCTTTCAAGTCTAAATCAGCGACTTTACTTTCACTTTCAAATATCTCCATCTTAATCGGTAATAAATACCCATCTACTTTTTTATACTCTTTTATTTTTATTCTGTAGGTATCTTTATATTTTAATTCTTTTACTTTTTGTAAATAATAGTTATCTTTAAAGTTTTTATCATTTTGATCTTTATTTTTCAAATCTTTTATAATTGATAAAAAATTACTCACATCTTCACCATTATTTTCAGATACCTCATCAAATAATGGAATATAAACTAAAGATTTTTCATTTTCATATTGAAATATCTCTCCTTTATTTACATTTGGCGAGATTACTTCTTTTCTCAAATAATCTGGTGAGATATACTCAATTTTATATTCCTTCACTTTTTTCTCACCATTTAAATATACTGTTTCTTTTACTGTAGAATATATATCTTTTATATCAGAAATTCTATTTGGTGATGCAAAAATTGATGTTCCTATTAATAAAAACATAGCTATTTTTTTTATCATCTATCCACCTCTGTAAGAACTATTATTTCATTCATATCTATTATATTAAATGGTAATTTTACTAAATATTCTACATTATTTTCATATTTTTTTCTTATTTCACATACCTCTCCAATATATAAACCTTTTGGGTATATATCACTTATTCCAGAAGTATAAACTTTATCTCCTACAGATAATTGTGCTTCATGAAATGATACAGGTTCAAAAATAAGTTCATCACTTCTATTTCCTTTTACTATACCTACTGTATCCCCTGTTGCAGTTGCACTAACTACTGAATCTTGAAAAGTTATCATTTGAACAACAGAGTAATTTTTAAATACTTTTTCTACTTTTCCAATTAGAGATTCATTATATAAAACTGGCATATTTTTTTCTATTCCATCTATTTCACCAATATTTATAGCAAAACTTTCATACATCTCTCTAGTTTGTTGAAAACTTATTTTCCCAACTTTAAATTTAAATTTAAAATGATCTTTCATATCTAAAAGTTCTCTTAGTCTATCATTTTCCTCTAATAACCTTTGATTCTTTTCTTCAATTAAAGACTTTTCTGCTAGCGTATGTTTCAATTTATTATTTTCATTTAATAACTCTTTATAATTTATAACACTCTCTGTGCTCTCTTTAGCTTTTTTACCTAAAAAATATACACGAGATTGAAGAGGTAAAAAAATCTCTTCAATCTCTGTCATTGTATACATAAATACGTCTTTAGCAAAGAAAACTACAACCATTAAAATTATAAAAATATATATAATGTTTAATACTTTATTTTTTTTCTTTCCTATTTTCATCTCTATCCTTTTATAATTTCAACTAATATTTTTGATAAATCTACTAAGTCTTTTATCTCAATATACTCCTCTAAAGTGTGAACTTTTGTCATTCCTACAGCTAAGTTTACACTTGGAACACCTTTACTATTATAAATATTTGTATCACTACCTCCACCTGAAGATGCAGTCTCACTTTTTACACCAGCTTTTTCACAAGCAGCTTTTACAATCTCTACAACCTCTTCACAATCTTCAAGTGCAAATCCAGGATACTCAACTTTAACATCATTTTCTAATTTTGCTCCAAAATCATCGCAAACCTTTTGGAATATATTAAATGTTTCATCTAATAAAGATTGTAATTTTTCATTTGATAAACTTCTAGCTTCATAATCTAATTCAACTGATGGCATAACGATATTTGTGGCTTGTCCTCCACTTACAACTCCTATATTTGAAGTTGTTTCAGTATCAACTCTACCTAATTTTATTTTAGTTATTGCATGTGCTGCAACTGTCAATGCATTTATTCCACTTTCTGGAGAAATACCTGCATGTGCTGGCTTTCCTATAATTGTTATTTTTCCTCTAGCTGCTGACGGAGCTTTTGTAATTATTTTTCCTGGCTTTCCACTTGAATCTAATATAAATCCAAAATCTACACCGTAGCTATCAATATCAAAAGATTTTGATCCTAATAACCCAATCTCTTCTCCCATAGAAAAAACTACAATTATTTCTGGATGATCTAAATTATTTTCTTTTATTACTCTTAACATCTCTATGATAGCTGCAATTCCACCTTTGTCATCTCCACCTAATATAGATGTCCCATCTGATTTTATTATACCATTCTCTATTACTGGAACAACTTTTTCACAAGGCACAACTGTATCCATATGAGCACTAAATAAAAACTTCTTCTTTCCTGTAGCTTTTAAAATTCCAATTATATTTCCACAGTTTCCACCATTTAACTCACCTGCATTATCTTCTTTTACTTCTAACCCTAATTCTCTTAAAACTTTTAATAAATAGTCTCCCATAGCTCTTTCATTTTTTGAAGGAGATGAAATTTTTACCATATCTAAAAAATTTTCTACTAATCTAGCTTCTCTTATCATTTGCCCTCCCACAGGTTATCTGTTTTTTGATATTCTTCTCTAGATTATATTACATTGTCATTCCTTTGTAAAGAGTTAAAGGTAACAAAAAATAACAGTAGTTAGGTACTACTGTTATTTTTTTCTAATATATTTATGTTATTTTAAGTCTTTTTTTGAGTAATACTTTGTATGTAGTATTCTATGAGCCTCTGAACTTAATGGATGCTCTAAATATTTTTCGTATAGTGATTGTATGTATGGATTTTCATGTGATTTTCTAAATGTTTTTCCATTATCTATACTTTGCAATCCTTCTGCTCTTTTTACAATTTTTTCAAAATTTCCATGATGGTAAGGTTGTCCTCCCCCTCCAACACATCCTCCTTTACATGCCATTATTTCTATTGCATGAAAAAATTCTTCTCCTGTTTTAACTCTATCTAAAATATCTCTTGCTGCAGATAACCCATTTGCTATTCCAATTTTTACAATAGTATCTCCAACCTTAACTTCACTTATTTTAATACCTTCCATTCCTCTCATAGCTTTAAAATCTACATCTTCTAAAGTTTCATTTGTTACCCATTCATATAGTGTTCTTGTTGCTGCTTCTATAACTCCGCCTGTTCTACCAAAAATAACAGCTGCTCCTGTTGAATAACCTAAAGGATTATCAAATTCTGATTCATCTAATTTTCTTAAATCTATATTTGATTGTTTTAAAAGATGAGCTAATTCTCTTGTCGATATTGAATAATCTACATCTGGAATTCCATCAGTTGCAAACTCCGGCCTAGAGGATTCGTATTTCTTTGCTAAACAAGGCATTATGGAAACATTTATTATTTCATCTCTTTTAATTCCTCTTGCTGGTCCCCATATGTTCTTTAATACCGCTCCAAACATCTGTTGTGGTGATTTTGCTGAAGATGGTATATCTAGCATATCTGGATAATGGTGTTCTATAAAATTAACCCAAGCTGGACAGCACGAAGTTAGAATTGGAAGTTTTACACTCTTATCACCACTTAAATACTTTTCTAATCTTTGCTTAAATTCTGCTGCTTCCTCCATTATAGTTAAATCTGCTGCATAATCCGTATCAAATACATCATCAAAACCTAATTTTTTTAATGCTGTTACCAACTTTCCAGTTACATCTGTTCCTGGCTCATATCCAAATTCTTCACCTATTGCAACTCTTACTGCAGGTGCTACCTGAACTGTAACTCTTTTTCTTGGATTTGCAATATCTTTTATAAGCCCCCATGTGTAATCTTTTTCATACAATGCTCCAACTGGACATACAGCTACACACTGTCCACAGAATGTGCAGTTAGTTTTATCTAAATCTGATTCAAAAGCTGTTGAAACAACTGATTTAAATCCTCTATTAACTGCTGATAAAACTTGGCATTTTTGAATATTATTACACATATTCTCACATCTTCGACACATTATACACTTATCTAAATCTCTAACTATCGATGGAGAAACCTCTCTTCTATACTCAAATATTTTCCCCTTAAATCTGATATCTCTTATTCCAAACTCCATTGCCAAAGTCTGTAAATCACATTTACCATTCTTAGCACATATTAAACAATCTGTTGGATGATTTGATAACATTAATTCTAGTACATTCCTTCTTTTTTCTAAAACTTCCATAGTATTTGTATTTATTATCATTCCTGGTGATACTGGTGTTGCGCAAGCTGGAACTAAATTTTTTCTTCCTACAACTTCAACAACACATATTCTGCAAGAGGCACAATCATTTTTAAATCCAATCTCTGGAATATTCATATAACATAAGCTTGGTATTTTTATTCCAGCTGTTTTAGCTGCCTCTAATATTGTTGTTCCTGCTAAAGCTTCTATTTCTTTACCATCTATTATAACAATAACATTTTTCATAAATTACCTCCACTAAGCTATATCTATTGCACTAAACTTACAAGCATTATAACAAGCACCACATTTTATACATCTACTTTGGTCTATAACATGTCTTTCTTTAACTTTTCCATCAATACATGCAACTGGACATACTCTTGCACATGCTGTACATCCTACACATTTATCATTTATTAGATATCTTCTTAAAGCTTGACACTGTCCGGCTCTACATTTTTTATCATGTATATGCTCTAAATACTCATCTAAAAATTGATTTATTGTAGATAAAACGGGATTTGGTGAAGTTTGCCCTAGTCCACAAAGAGAAGTTGTTTTTATTGTTTGAGATAGCTCTTTTAATAGTCCTATATCCTCTTCCTTTCCCTCTCCTTTTGTTATTCTATCTAAAATTTCCCACAATCTAGTATTTCCTATTCTACAAGGTGCACACTTTCCACAAGATTCATCAACAGTGAATTCTAAATAAAATTTAGATACTGCAACCATACAGTCATCTTCATCCATTACTATCATTCCACCTGATCCCATCATAGACCCTTTAGCTAAAAGAGTATCAAAATCTATTGGTGTATCTAAATCTTTTTCAGTTAAACACCCACCTGATGGACCTCCTGTCTGAACAGCTTTAAATTTTTTATTATTCTTTATTCCACCACCGATTTCAAAAATAACTTCTCTTAAAGTTGTCCCCATAGGAACTTCAACTAATCCAACATTATTTATCTTTCCAGCTAAAGCAAAAACTTTTGTTCCAGGAGAATTTTTTGTTCCAATACTTCTAAACCACTCTACCCCTTTTAAAATTATTTGAGCAATATTAGCTAAAGTCTCAACATTATTTACTATTGTTGGTTTCCCCCAATATCCCGATTCAGCTGGATATGGTGGTTTTGTTGTTGGTTCTCCTCTTCCACCTTCCATAGAGTGTATTAATGCTGTTTCCTCTCCACATACAAATGCTCCAGCACCATATTTTATTTCAATATCAAATTGGAAATCTGTTCCAAATATTTTCTCTCCTAATATTCCATTCTTTCTAGCCGTTTCAATCGCCTTTCTCAATCTTTCTATTGCTAATGGATATTCAGCTCTAATGTAAACTAATCCCTTTGTAGCTCCTATAGCATATCCAGCAATAATCATACCCTCAATAACACTATGTGGATCTCCCTCTAAAATAGATCTGTCCATAAAAGCACCTGGATCTCCTTCGTCAGCATTACACACTACATATTTTTGATCTGATATATTTTTAGAGGCAAATTCCCATTTCAAACCTGTTGAGTATCCTCCTCCCCCTCTTCCTCTTAAACCTGAATCTTTAATTACTTTTACAACACTTTCAGGGGTCATTGTTGTTAATATTTTTTTTAAAGCTGCATAACCTTCAGCTGCCATATATTGTTCAATCGATTCTGGATCTATACTACCACAATTTTTAAGAGCAATTCTTATCTGTTTTTTATAAAACTCCATATTTTCCCCTTCAAAAACTCTCTCACCATTTTTAGGGTCTATATAAAGTAGCTCTACTATTCTTTTCTCACTAATTATGTCCTCTACTACTATTCTTTCTGCATCTTCTGGCTTTACTTCAATATAAAATGTATTTTCTGGCATTATTTTTACTATAGGTCCTTTTTCACAAAATCCAAAACAACCTGTTTGTATGACTTCAACATCATTTTTTAATCCATGCTCTTTAATTGAATTTCTTAAATTTTCTACAATCTGTTCTCCTTTTGCAGATAAACAACCAGTACCACCACAAACAAGTATTTTCTTTTTTTCTTTCATAATTAGCCTCCTAAAATACTTTTAATGTAATATCGATCCTCTATTTTGATGCTTCTTTCCTATATTTTTCTAAGATTTTTTTCATATCTTTAACCTCTTCTTTTCCATAAACATCTTTTCCTATTAAAACTACTGGAGCTAGTCCACATGCTCCAACACATCTTAATGCATCTATAGAAAACAATCCATCCTCTGTTGTTTCTCCTACATCAATTCCTAAGTAATTTTTTACACTATTTAAAACTTTTTCAGCCCCTCTAACATAACAAGCTGTACCCATACAAACTGATATCGGATGCTTTCCTTTTGGTTTCATTGAGAAGAAATGATAAAAACTTACCACTCCATACACTTTAGCAATTGGAATATTCATCTCTTTTGCTATAAACTCCTGTACTTCTTGTGGTAAATATCCAAAAATCTCTTGTCCTTTATGAAGTACAGAGATTAATGCTCCATTTTTTTCTTCAATCTCACTTATATACTTCTTTAACTCTTCAAACATCTCTTTTTTTAATTTATTATCACAAGCCATTTTTACCTCCTATTTTTCATTTTAATTTTTCCCAAAGAATTTATTCTATTTTATTACTATATTTTTTTTAAAAAATCAATAGCTAGAACAATTTAAATTTTCAAATAAAAAAACCTGTAGACATAATCTACAGGTTTTAATTGTTTAATTATTTTGCTGCTTTGTAAGCGTTCTCTGATCCGAAAACTTCTTTAATTTTTTCTTTATAGTATGATTTCATCTCTTCTTTTGCAACACCTAAATATTTTCTTGGATCGAACTCTCCAGGTTGCTCAGCAAATACTCTTCTTACTCCTGCTGTAAATGCAAGTCTTCCATCTGTATCTACGTTTATTTTTGCAACACCTGATTTTGCTGCTCCCATTAACTCAGTGTTAGGGATTCCAATAGCGTCTTTTAATACTCCACCATATTTTTTGATCTCTTCAACATATTTTTGAGGTACTGCTGATGATCCGTGTAATACGATTGGGAATCCTGGGATTCTTCTTTCGATTTCAGCTAATATTTCTAACTCTAACTTTGGATTTGTTCCAGGTTTGAATTTGTGAGCTCCATGTGAAGTTCCAATAGCGATAGCTAATGAATCCACTCCAGTTCTTGATACAAACTCTTCAACCTCATCAGGATTTGTAAATATGCTGTGCTCAGCAACAACGTCATCTTCTACTCCAGCAAGAACTCCTAATTCAGCTTCTACTGTAACGTCAAATTTCTTTGCATATTCAACAACTTCTTTTGTGATTGCTATATTCTCGTCAAATGAATAGTGAGATCCATCGATCATTACTGATGAGAATCCTGCATCTATACATGATTTTACTGCATCTAAGCTTGGTCCGTGATCTAAGTGAAGTGCTACTGGAATATCTGATCCCATAGCTCTTGCTCTGTCTACAGCTGCCTTAGCTAAAAGTGGAGTAACCTCTTTTGTCATATACTTTAATGCTCCTGTTGAACATTGTAATATAACTGGTGATCCCATCTCAGCACAAGCTTCAACGATTGCAAGCATTTGCTCCATATTATTGAAGTTAAATGCTGGAACAGCATAGTGCTCTTTGTTAGCTTTTGCGAACATTTCTCTAGTATTAGATAATCCTAAATCTTTGTAATTATATGACATAATTTTCCTCCTAATATTTTATTCATCTATTAATATAACAAATTTTTACACTAAAATCAATTTTTGAAACTATTAGTTTTTTATCTTTATTTGACTTAAAATATATCTAAAAAACCACTTTATCTTTCTTTTACTTTTAAATATCTTAAAAACCTCAGGTATTAACTCTATTACATCTTCTATTACCCTTTGGTATGAAGATAGACTTTTGGGCAATATATTTTGAGTATTTACTAACCAAGATAAAAGAATTAAATTTATAATCCTTAAAAAGCTTGAAGCAAAATTTAAGATTCCACCCTTTGTAACATATATACTGTAAATTTTAAATAGAACCTCTCCCTCTTGATGATAATATATCTGAGCCAAAAAAGTAGTTAAATATATAAATATAAGAAATTTTAATTTCTTTAAATGTTTTAAAAGTTCTTTATTGAATATAATATTCAATACAACTCCAATAAAAAGAAGAACTCCCAATACCGTCATATTTTTAACAAATAGATTCAAAACAAATAAAATTAAAAGACTACTTTTTAACAACAGTCATACCACCCATATATGGTACTAAAACTTCTGGTATTAAGAATGATCCATCCTCTTGTTGATAATTTTCCATAATTGCTACTAGAGTTCTACCTACTGCTAATCCTGATCCATTTAATGTATGACAGAATTCACTTTTCGAATTTCCTTCTGGTCTATATTTTAGTCCCATTCTTCTAGCTTGGAAATCTCCACAGTTAGAACAAGATGAAATCTCTCTAAATTTATTTTGACCAGGTAACCATACTTCTAAATCATAAGTTTTAGCTGCTCCAAATCCCATATCTCCAGAACATAATTGAATAACTCTATATGGTAATCCTAATCTTTGTAATATTGTTTCTGCATTAGCAACCATTTTCTCTAGCTCATCATATGATGTTTCAGGTGTTGCTAACTTTACCATTTCAACTTTATTAAATTGATGTAATCTTATTAACCCTTTCATATCTCTTCCATAAGAACCAGCCTCTCTTCTGAAACAAGGTGAATAAGCTGTATAATATTTAGGTAAATCACTTTCATTTAATATCTCTTGTCTATGTATATTTGTTAATGTTATTTCTGATGTTGAAATTAAGAACATATCATCAGTTGTCTTATACATATCCTCTTCAAATTTTGGTAATTGTCCTGTTCCTTCACAAATATCTCTTTTTACAATAAATGGTGTTAGATGCTCTGTGTATCCATGCTCTGTTGTATGAGTATCTAGCATAAAGCTAATTAAAGCTCTCTCTAATCTTGCTGCTGCTCCTCTATATACTACAAATCTTGAACCTCCTAATTTTGCTCCTCTTTCAAAGTCTAAAATTTCAAGATTTTCTCCTATTTCCCAGTGCTCTTTTGGTTGGAAAGTAAACTCTCTAGGTGTTCCCCATCTTCTTATTTCAACATTATCCTCTTCGTCTTTTCCGATAGGAGTACTTGAGTGGTACATATTTGGAAATGTCATTTGGAAATATGTTACCTTCTCTTCTACTTCTGCAAGTTTTGCATCTAGTTCTTTTATTTCAGCAGAAACTTTTCCCATCTCAGCTATAATTTCAGAAGCATCCTCTCCTGCCTTTTTTCTTCTAGCTACTTCTGCAGACTCTGTATTTCTTTTATTTTTTAGCATTTCAACTTTGGATAAAATCTCTCTTCTCTCTGTATCTAATTTTACAAACTCTTGAAGATCAATATTGCTTCCTCTGTTTACAAGCATTTCTTGTAACATATCAATGTTTTCACGAATAAATCTTAAATCTAGCATAGCTTTTCTCCTTTATAATTAATTATATGTTTTAGATTTTATAACCTTTTTTTATTATATGTACGTCCTTTATATCTACTCCTGCTAAGATTAAAAAAGAGTTTGGTGAAGTATTAACCAATTCTAAGTTTATTGTGTCATCTACTCTTGAAAAATCTTTAACTCTTTCTCCTAAGTTTCTTTCTGATATCTTTCCTTTTTTCTCTTTTCGCTCAATTATTTCCTCTTGATTAAATAGAGTTTCTAAGGTATCTATATCACTTTTAGAACCTGTTATTTCAAATATAGCATTTGTATATACATCTACAATACTTCTTTTATCTTCGATTGTTTCTACTTTAGTTACTTTAAATCCTGGAACTGCTGCAGAGTTCATTCTTTCCATTACCTCTTCATTTGTCATCATTTCTGATAACTCTATATCCATTAATTCATTAAAAGCTTCTGTTCCTAAAGATACTGGATTTCCTAAGGATATCTTTGGTCTTGGATGAAATCCTTGAGTATATTTCATAGGTATATGAGCTTTCTTTAATAATCTATCTGCAAATCTAAGCATATCCAAATGGGATATAAATCTCATTTCACCATACTTATCAAAAGTTATTCTCTTTTTCATTAAACTACCTCATTTTTTTTATTTTAATATATTGTATCATGTTACACCTTTAAATTAAATACCTTTCTTCAAAAAAATAAAAAATCTAAAGTTGATTTAACCTCTTTAGATTTTTCTTTATTTTATTATTTTTAAAGTTTCTTTTCCAGCTCTTTTACTCTTTTTAATAGTTCTGGTAATTTCTTTTGAGCAGCTTTTACTTTTAAGTCATCTTTTAGATTCATTAATGGGTGTCCAGCTAAAACCTGATTATCATCAACATTTCCTATAATACCGGATTTTGCTCCAACCATTACATTGCTACCAATCTTAATATGTCCTGCAACTCCAACTTGTCCACCTAAAGTTGTATTATCTCCCACTTCAGTACTTCCAGCTATTCCTACTTGAGATATGATTAAGCAGTTTTGACCAATTATATCATTATGAGCAATTTGAACCAGATTATCTATTTTTGTATATTTTTTAATTACTGTATTTCCAATCGTTCCTCTATCAATTGTTGTATTGGCACCTATTTCTACAAAATCTTCAAGAATTACAGATCCTATCTGATCTATTTTTGTATTATTTCCATTTACCTTTACAAAACCAAATCCATCTGATCCAATTACTGCTCCTGGTTGAATAACACACTCTTTTCCAATTTTACAAAACTCTCTTATTGTTACATTTGGATAAATTACTGTATTATCCCCTATCTCGACCCCTTCACATATTGTTACATTTGGATAAATCATTACATTTTTTCCAAGTTTAACATCATGCCCAATATAAGCATTTATTCCAACAGTTGTTCCTTCACCTATTATAGCTGATTCTTCAACTAATTTTTCCATTTTTTTCAGCTTTCTTTTAAAAAATGCTAATAACTTAGGCATTAAAACTCTTGGATTATCCTTTACTAGTAAATATGTCTTTCCATTTTCTGGTAATACCATTCCAAATGGAACAATTACAACACTTGCTTTAGTTTCGTCTAATTTTTTTAAAAATTTTTCATCTGATGCAAAAGTTACTTCTCCTTCTTCAGCTTGAAAAAAGGGAGATAACCCTGTAATGTTTACCTTGGCATCTCCCTTTACCTCACATTCAAGAAGGGTTATTAACTCATCTATTTTATAAGTCATTTTATCCCTCTCTATTTTTTATTAGTTTACTTTTTTACTTTTTTCCATAACATTTAACACTTTTGGAGTTATATTTTCTCCTCCAAATTTAATTGCACCTTGCTCAAGAACATAGTCATACTTATCTGATCTTGCTACGTTTTGAATAGAAATATTTATTAATCTATCTATCTCTTGCATTTTTTTTGCTTCTTCATTTGAAAGTTTAGCTTGAGACTCTCTTACTAATTTTTGAAATGCTGCAACTTTTTCTTCAAAAGCCTTTTTTTCAGCTTCAGTTACATCTTTCCCTTTTCCTTGTAATTCAACTTGAAGTTTTTGTAATTCAATCTCTTTCTTTTGTAATGTAGTCTCTAAAGTTTGTTTTTCTTTAGTTAAATTATCTCTAATAACTTTTGTTTGTGAGTATTTTGCAAATAACTCTTGACTATTTACATATCCTACTTTTAATGCGAAAGCAGATGTAGATACTGCTGCTAACATTGCTATTATTGCTATTTTCTTCATTGTGAATCCTCCATATATATATATTTATTAGAATGATTGTCCCATATTAAAGTAGAATTTCATTCCACTTTCTTCTGAATTTCCTACTGGCCATCCAAAGTCAAATCTTAATGGTCCTACTGGTGTATTAACTCTTAATCCAACTCCCACTGTTGTTCCTATATCATCTGGGAATCTAGCATCTCTTTTTTCATTTAAATATCCTGGGTCTTCCCCTTGATAATCCCATGCTCTTCCTATATCTGAGAATAGAACAAATCCTAATACATCATTTATTTGAGTTCTATTTTCTATTGTTGCAGTTATCTTTTGTGTTCCTTGGTAGAATCCTCCATCGTATCCTCTAAGAGTACTTCCTCCTCCTACCCAGAATCTTTGAGATTCCGGAGTAGTTGTAGTCATAACTCCTCCTACAGCTCTATATGCAAATGTATTATTTTTAAATAATCCTCTATGATACTTTCTTAATTCTAAAGTTGTATTAGCAAAAGTTCCAGAATCTATTGTATCAGCATATCCTACTTCAACTTGATATTTTCCATACCAACCAGATGTTGGATTCCAATAGCTATTTCTTGTATCATATGTTATCGACGGATAAACACTAAATAATCCATAACTTCTCTTATCTCCCCATTTATTAAGTAAATCATTTTCAGGAGTAGAATAAATTGCTAATTCCGACTTATCAGCCTTTTCTGTTATATATTCAGCTTTAGTTCCTAAACCTAATCTTAAGTTTTTAGTTAATCCTTTTCCTATATTTAACTTAGCACCATATGTATCTGTCTCATTGAAAAGTACACTGTCACTATTTTCATATTCGTTTTTATATAAACTCCATCCCCAAGATATTCTATCTGTACCTTTTATCCAAGGATCTGAGAAATTGATTGAGAAACTTGTATAATTTTCATCTGATTTTTCAAAAGTTACTCCTAACTCTTGCCCTTTACCCTGCCAGTTCATATCTTTTACTGATAACATCCCTAGTAATCCTATCTCTGATCCATAAGATACCGCTCCTTGTAAAGTTGCAGTTCTCTCCTCTTCTAATAGAAGAACTAAGTCAACACCTTGATTTTCTCCTGGTGCTGGTTTTGTTTCGTATTTTACATTTTTAAAATATCCTGTTCTCATTAAATTTGATACAGTCTCATTATAATCATTTATATTAAATACTTCACCAGGTTGTATCTCTATTTCTCTTTCAACTACATAATCTCTAGTTTTTAATAATGTATCAGTAGCTTTTCTTCTTTGACCTTTTTGTTTAGTAACCATTTTTGTGAAATTAACTTTATCCACTGTACCTTCATTAATTACTATTGTTAAGTCATTACCACCAGTTAAATCAATATCTTCTATTTCAGCTAAAACATAACCATCTTCATTATATTTTTTTAATATTTTATCTCTAGCATCTCTCAGATTATTAAGATTTAAAACTTTTCCTGGTTCTATATTAATTAAACTTTTTAATTCTTCTGTAGTATATTTAGTATTTCCCTTAATTTGAACTCCATTTATAATTGGATTTTCAATAACAGAATACACAACAACTAATCCTTCTGGGTATTGGTATACATCAGGTATAACCTCTCTATACATCCCTGTTTCTAAAAGCTCTCTTTGTCCTTTAATTATTTTATTTTTTGAAAAATACCCTCCAACTTTAATTGGTATTTTCTTTGCAACTTCATTAACAGGAACATTTACACTACCAATTATTTCTAAACTAGAAACAACTAATGTCGTATCTACTCTCTCTCTTTCAGAAGCTGGTAAAATACCTTGCTTTTCTAAAAGTTCTTTAGTATCTTTTTTCTCTTTTACGTCTACTACTAGTTTTATTCCTCCATCATAAACTTGAGGATAAATAGCCAATTCGTCTATATAATCACTTTTCTTTATGTTGTTATAGTCTTTTAATAATCCCTCTGTTGAGAATACTTGACCTTTCTTTAAACTCATCTTTTGTATTAAAACATCTTGAGGTATTTCGTTTAAGTTTTTAAACTCTACCCCTTTTACTAAATATTCTCCCTCTGCTCCAAATGAAACTATAGAAGCTACTAGTGATATTATTCCGATTAGGTGCTTTTTCATCCCAAATTGCCCTCCAATTATTTTTTATTAGAAAAAATATCTTTTATACTATTATATTTTCTTTCAAACTTAAAATCAACATAATAATTTAATTTTCCTTTTTTCTTTTCATCAATCATATTTGCATCGTTTAATTTTGCTACTCCTACTCCATAAGACCATCCTGATTTATATCTTCTCTCTACTTTAAAATCTAACTGATTTACAGAGTTAGAAAACTCATTACTTTGACTTTCACTATCAGACCCACCTATATCATACTTCGTTCCATCTATTATTCCTAGCTTTAAAATCCAAAAATATTTATCTTTATATATAGGATTCTCCGCTTCTAAATATGCACCAAATCCAAATACATTTGGATCTTGTGTTTTTGGATCATCTGAATTAGCTAAAACCTCTTGATTAAAGACATCTGATACTATCCTAAATTTAGATATATGAAAAACATTTTGGATAGTTCTTGATATTGGTCTTAATAAAGTACTTGAAATTTGACTATCTATAATAGTTTTAAATAACAATGCCACTACGTTTTTATCATTACCCTCTCCACTTCCGTCGAAAAGATTTTTCAAACTACTGCTTTCACTTCCTTGATTAGTTACTATATTTAATCTTAAACTATTTAGCTCTCCTTGTAAAGATATTTCTACATTCCCATTAGCCGTTAATGAAGATACATCAAATATTAAATTCGGATTAAAATCTGAAATTAAGCCATTTTTTTTATCCGCTAAAAGTAATGCTCTAGTAACAGTAAAGTCTTCGCTTCCCAGAACAAAGCTACCTTTTTGTATTTCTAATTCACCAACTACACCAATCTTTTCATTTTTTCCAACAATATTAAATCTTCCTAATAAAACACCTTGAACATCTTGAGCAAAAGTTGATATATCTGGTATGTTTATATTTATACCATCTCTTATCATAACCCCTATATTAAACTCAGGAGTTTCATTTAATCCACTCTTTATTTCAAAATCTTTTCCCAATCTTTTACTCTCGCCAATTATAGCTCTAGTCTTATCTATTATAAAATTTAAAATCGTTAAAATCAAGCCCTTATCTTCTTTTAGTATTCCCGTTATTTCACCATTATTTATAATAACATTTCCAGATACTTTATTTTCAGAATATACTAAATTTGTTGAAAGATCTATTTTAAAATAATCTTTTAATTGATAAATCATATTTTTTAAAGTTATATTAAATGCATAGTCTAAATTTTTATAAAACTCATCGTCTGCCTTTATCTCATCTAATGATGGTAACTTTAAATAACCTTTTCCTTTTATTTCACCATCATTTAACTTTCCTTCTAAGGAATTTACTGTTAATCTTTCATTATCAATCTTTAAAATCATATTTAAATTATTTAAATTTAATAGAGCTTTTGGTAGAGTTGCATTAAAATCAATTAAATCTATATAGCCACTATTTTCTTTTAAATCACTTGATAACTGTACATCTATATTAGCTGTTCCACTAATATCTTTTAAATTATCCTTTGATAAAATTGCATTTAAAAAACTTAAATCTATATTTTTTGAAAAAATATTAAAGTTGTATTCTTGATTTGAGATTATATACTCTCCTTTTCCTTTTATCATATTTTTTTCATAATACGCTAAAATTTCATTAATTTTTAAAATCTCTTTATCTCCTGCTAACTCCAAAGAAATATCGTCAAAATTAAATCCTTTAATTTCGTACTCTCCATCATATAATTTTAAATTATATTGTGGATTATCTAAATAACCTTTAACTTCACTTTCTATTCCTATACTTCCACTCATATCCTTTACATTTATTACACCTTGAAAATCCCTTAGATGCAGTGTTTGTTTTGGAATATTGTATTCTATTGTTTTCTCAATTAAATTAACACTACCCTTTGAGAATAAAACTCTTTTTCCTTCTAAGCTAAATATGTCTAAATTATCTATATATAGTATATTTTCCTTATCATTTTTTAAATATTTTAAAGTTGAAGTTAAATTTGGTAATATATCGCCATTTAAATATACTCTATCAATATTTACTCCTGCACTTGCTTCAATAACTCCATCAGATATTTGTCCTTCAACTCTAGATAATACACGATATTTTAGTGCTTTAAAATTATAATATTTTGATAAATTTTCTTCCAATATATTAAGTATAAACTTTCCATCTTTTTCTTTTAAATTATATTTTCCACTAGCTAAACTTTGATTTAATTTAAACTTCTCTGTTGATATAGTGTTATCTTTATATAAAATATCTCCACTCATTGATACCAAAGCTTTATTTGGCATTTCTAAGTATGCTTCTTTTACTTGTGCATCAGCTTGAAACTCTTCAAAAGTTCCTGATATATTTCCATATACATTTTCTAAAAGTAAAACTACACTACTTTTTTCAAATTCACTACTTTTTAATCCTGTTATATGATAATTCAAATCCAACTTTTTATCTAAGATATCAACTTCTCCTCGGACTTTAAATAATCCATTTCTTATATCAGATATTGTTAATTTCCCATTATCAAATGTAGAGTCAATTTTTATACCTTGCACTTTAATTTTTTTGTATTTTCCTTCTCTTAACTCTCCTTGAATATTAGCCTGAATTCCATTATCATTAATCACTGAAACATTCGCATAAGCATCTAAAAGAATATCTTTATTTTCTATTTTTAAATCATTAACTACTCCTCGTAAAATAAATTTATCTCTCTCTCCAGCTATCTCACCTATAAAATCTAATTTTGTATCTAAATTTAGATTGCTCAACAAACTTTTTTCACGAAGATTTTTTGTATGCATTTTAAATTTATATTTTAAATTTTCTCTATTTAACTCTCCAACGACTTGTAAAACCATCTGTCCATCTTTATTAATCATTGAAATCTCTTCAAAGTTAATTACTTTATCTTTTTCTTGAGCTTTTAAAAAGAAATCATAATTATTAAGTAAATTACTACCTGCTAAATCTAATAACTCTAATGTTTGAGTTTTTAAATTATAAGACATTACAAGCTTTTTATCTTGATATAAGTTTAATATCTCCTCTTTCTTTTTATATTCTCCATTTAAATTAATAAAATTTGAAATAACATCAAATTTTAAATCTTCTCCATTTAAATCTAAAGCTACTTCATATGTTAAATCTTTTTTATATTCCAATCCTGAAGCTAATATATTCAAACTATTTCCTGACAAAGTCAATATTCCATCTTTAAATAAGACTTTCCCATTTAAGTTACTAATCTCTACTCCAGAAGAGACAAAAGGATAACCATTATATAAAATTTCAGCTTTAAAACCTTGACTTTTCTCATAAGACAATTGAACATCAACATTTTTAAATTTTAAATTGTCTAAAGGTAAATTTAAATCTCCTAATAATTTATAACTTTTAGTAACAGAATAAGGTAAATCTTTAAATTTAAAATCAACCTTCACTCCTGATTTCTCTGAATAAAAAACATCAAAAGTTCCAGGATTATTTTCTAACAAGTATGTAAAATTAACATCAATTTTATCTTTTCTAAAATCAATCTTACCATTTACATTCTCTACTTTACTACTTAGACCATCATATGTTACTGTTCCATTTTTAAGTTCAGCATCTCCAGTTAATCCACTTGTTGCAATAGTCAAATTCATATCGAATAATCCTGTAGCTCCACTTATTTCTTTATCATCATAACCATACTGAATAAGCTCTGGCTTAACTACAATATTTTTTAAAACTATATTCATATCTAAAGGTTCATTTAAATTATTAAATCTATATTCATATTTTTCTTTTTGACATTCACCTTTAAACTCTAAATCTATACCTGTTATTTTATTAAATGAAACATATCCATTTACATTATTCAACTCTTGTTTTATTTCTCTTGAATATGTTGTATCTCGAAATAAAAGCTCACCATCTTTTACTGTTATTATATCTATTGGAACTGCTGTTCCTGCTTTAGCTGTAGATTCCCCTTTAGTTCCACTAGAAAAAGCATCTACAATATTTACACTCTCTCCCTTTCGCTCTATATGAACCCATGGTTTTTCAACGTTAATCTCTTTCAATCTAAAGTTTTTTAATGATTCTTTTGAATATGTTATAACTACCTTGGGAGCTTTTACTATTACATCATCTCCCTTTGATAATACCACATCAGTTATATCAATCTCTCCAAATTTTGGAAATTTAATTTCTTGAGAAGATATTGTTGGCCCTACTGCTATTTTCAATATAATTTCTACAACTTTTGGTAAATTATATTTAATTAACAATCCTCCACTCAAAAAAATAAAAATGGAAAGAGATATGATTATTAATTTTTTGTATTTTTCAAAAATTCTCATATCTCTTCCCTCCCTAATTAGTATATTTATAATGGTTTTTTTAAAGCCACTCCAGCTCTTCTTGGGTATTTTTTATCTGTTGATTTTTCTTTTAAAATTTCAACAACTAATCTTTCATCACCGTAATTTGGTAACTTATATCTATGTATTTTAACAATTTTTGCACCTAAAGTTTCTAGCGCATTTGTTGCTTCTCCTTCTTCCTCTGTACCAGCCATTTTTTGAGCTAAAAAATGACCTTCAACTTTTATAAAAGGAATCATATACTCTAAAATAACATTTAATTTATTAACTCCTCTACAAAGTCCTATATCAAAACTTTCTCTATTAGAATCATTTATATAATCTTCTGCTCTAGAATTAACTACAGTTACATTTTCTAAATTTAATAACTCTTTTACATTTTGTAAAAATGTTGTCTTTTTACCTACAGAATCCATTAATACAAACTCTATATTGGGATTAAAAATAGCTAAAACCATCCCTGGAAATCCAGCTCCAGTTCCTATATCTATAGCTTTCGTCCCATTTTTCTCATCCAATAAATTTTGTAAAAGAAGAGAATCTAAAAAATGCTTCTCTATCGCATCTTTAGTATCTCTGATGGCTGTTAAATTTGTATGCTTATTATAAGCTACCAAATATTCTAAATACTTTATTAAATTATCAATTTTTTTATCTGTATATTTTAATCCTATTTTTTTTATTCCTTCAACTAAATACTCTCTCATCTATTTATTTCCTTTCAACTTTAAATACATTAATAGAACTTGAATATCCGCTGGAGAAACTCCTGAAATTCTTGAAGCTTGTCCAATATTATATGGTCTTACTTGCTTCAATTTATCTTTTGCTTCTTTTGGCATATTTTCTAAAGAGTCATAATCCATATCTTCTGGAAGTTTTTTATTTTCTAATCCTTTATGCTTTTCTATCATTTTCAAAGATTTTTGAATATATCCTGAATATTTAACTTGTACCTCAACTTGGTACTCTGTATCTTCATCGTAAGACCCTAAATCAAACTTTTCTATTAATTCAGAAATATATTTTATATCTGAATATGTTACTTCTGGTCTTCTTAATAACTCTAATAAAGTTATTCCTGATTTTACTTCAGGTTCATTGGCTTTTATCAAAATTTCATTAACTCTTGGGTTACTACTTCCTACGTGTTGCTTTTCTAATTTTTCTATTATTTCAGCAACATCCTTTTCTTTCTTTTGAACTCTTGCATATTCTTCTTCAGAAACTAAACCAATATCATATCCTATTTTAGATAATCTTAAATCTGCATTATCTTCTCTTAGAACCAATCTATACTCACTTCTTGCGGTAAACATTCTATATGGCTCATTTGTTCCTTTTGAAACTAAATCATCAATTAATGTTCCTATATACGAATCTGCTCTATCTAAAATAATAGGTTCTTTTCCAAATACTTTTCTTGTAGCATTTATCCCTGCCATAAGTCCTTGAGATCCTGCTTCTTCATAACCTGATGTTCCATTTATTTGTCCAGCTAAAAATAGGTTTTCCACTTTTTTAGTTTCTAAACTATATTTTATCTCTTCTGGAATTATGTAGTCATACTCTATTGCGTAAGCATATCTCATTATTTTTGCATTCTCTAAACCTTCTATGCCTTTTAACATTTTATATTGAACATCTGTTGGTAATGACGAAGAAAATCCACTAATATAAACCTCGTTAGTATCATATCCCTCTTTTTCTAAGAAAAGATGATGTCTATCTTTATCCGGATATCTAAATACTTTATCCTCTATTGATGGACAATATCTAGGTCCTGTTCCTTGAATTGTTCCATTAAATAGAGGCGATCTGTCTTTATTTGAAATAATTGTGTCATGAACTCCTTGGTTTGTAAATACCATATGACAAGGAATCTGTTTTCTAGATAAAACTTCTTCTGCAGTTGTTCTACTTGAAAATTTTAATACTCCTTGATCTCCTGGTTGAACCTCTACCTTTGAATAATCTATTGTTCTAGCATCTATTCTTGGTGGAGTTCCTGTTTTAAATCTTCCTAATTTTAACCCCAATGTTTCTAATGATACTGGTAATTCTTCTGAAGATAACTCTCCCATTCTTCCGCCTTGAAATTGCTTTTCTCCAATATGAATTAAACCTCTCATGAATGTTCCAGTTGCTATTACTACAGCTTTTGCTCTGTACTCTACACCCTCTTTAGTTTTTACTCCAACAACTTTACTATCTTCAACGATAATCTCTGTTACCATTCCTTGTATAACATCTAAGTTTTCTGTATTTTCAAGAGTTTTTTTCATCTCTTTACTATAATTTACCTTGTCTGCTTGTGCTCTTAAAGATCTTACTGCTGGACCTTTCTTTGTATTTAATACTCTAATTTGGATAAATGTTTTATCTATATTTCTTCCCATTTCTCCACCTAAAGCGTCTATTTCTTTCACTAAATGAGACTTAGCTGGCCCTCCTAAAGATGGATTACAAGACATATATCCAATATTATCTAATAATATCGTAAAGATAGCTGTTTTAGCTCCCATTCTTGCTGCTGCTAATGCTGCTTCACATCCTGCATGTCCTGCACCTACAACTATAACATCAAAATTTTGCATTTTTACTCCTCTCTATTACTTTAAATTCTTTAATTCTGCTGCTGTTTTAGCATCTGTTATTACAAGAAGAATATCTCCTTGCTCTATTATTGTATCCGCTGATAAATTAGGAATAAAGTTTCTATTCCCCTTTTTTATTCCAACAATATTTACATTATATCTTTTTCTTATATCTAATTCTATAAGTGTTTTATTCCAAAAGATTTCTGGTGATTTTATTTCTGCCAATAAAAAGTCCTTTGAAAATCTAAAGTGTTCAATCATATTTGGATCCATTGCAGCCATTGCAGCTCTTTTACCCATATACTCTTCAGGATATACAACTTGATTTGCACCTATTTTTTCTAAAACTTTTCCATGTCTTCTAGATACTGCTTTTACAATTATCTTTTTTACACCTAACTCTTTTAAATTTAAAGTTACCATTATGCTCGGCTCTATTGCTCCAATACATACAAAAGCAACATCAAACCCTTCTAATCCTATATTTTTTAATTCTTTATCATCTGTTGCGTCTGCCACTACTGCATTTTCAACTACTCCACTATTTACTGCTTCTTGAATTATATCTTCAGATTCATCTATTGCTAAAACCTCTTCATTAGCCTTGTATAGTGTTTCTGCAACACTTGACCCAAATCTTCCCATACCTATAACTACATATTGTTTCATAATTTCCCTCCATTAATTAACCTACTAAAATATTCTCTTTTGGGTATCTTAAGTTTTGTTTTACTTTCTTTTCTCCTAAAGCCAAAGCAAATGTCATTGGACCTAATCTTCCTATAAACATTGTTATTATTAATAGTATCTTTGACATTGCACTTAAATCTGCAGTTATTCCCATCGATAATCCAACAGTGGCAAAAGCCGATATAACTTCAAATGTTACTTTTTCAAAACTCATATCTTCTATTGTCATAACTGCCATTATTATTATAGAAACATATATAATTGATATTATTAATATTGCTAAAGCTCTATTTAGTATATCCCAACTTATTCTTCGATTAAAAACATTTATATTTTCTTTTCCTTGAACAACTCCAATAACATAAAATATAATTACTCCAATTGTTGTTGTCTTTATTCCTCCACCTGTTGACCCAGGAGAAGCTCCAATAAACATTAAAATACAAAACATAAATATAGTAGCTGGTTTCAAAGCTCCCATAGGAACGGTATTAAACCCTGCCGTTCTAGTTGTAACACTTTGGAAAAAAGAAGCCAAAACTTTATCAAACCAATTTAAACTTCCAATTGTTAAAGGGTTTTTATATTCTAATAAAAAGAATAAAATCATTCCAACAAATGTTAAAAACATTGAAACTAATATAGCTACTTTTGATGTCAAAGTAAATCTTTTTACATCCCTTCTAACTGCTACTAGTACTGAATTTATCACGGAAAATCCTATTCCACCTAATATTATTAAATACGCTACTGTCATATTCATTAATATGCTTCCTGGATAGTTTTCCAAGTTATTTGAAAATAATGCAAATCCTGCATTACAAAAAGCTGATATAGAGTGGAATATTCCATAATATAAAGCTTTTGAAAAATCAAAAATTTTTAAAAATTCCAATGTTAAAAAAAATGCTCCTATTCCTTCTATTAAAAAAACAATTATTACTATTTTTTTTATAAAATCTACAATTTCTCCACTATTTTCAGCATTTCTCTCCTCTTTTATTAACTCTCTATCTTTATATCCAATTTTTTTTCCAATTAAAAGAAAAAATAAAGATGAAAAAGTCATTACACCTAAACCACCTAATTGAATAAATACAAGCAGTATTATTTGTCCTTCAAAAGATAAAACTTTACTTATGTCAATAACTGATAACCCTGTCACACATATTGCCGATGTTATTGTAAAAAGTGCTGTTAAAAAACTTATCCTTTGACCATCCTGAAGAGAAAATGGCATGTATAGTAATATTGACCCTAAAATTATTGCTGTTAAAAATCCAAGTATTAATTTCCTCGAAAAAGATAATCTATCTATAGGGCTTAAAAGTTTTCTTATCATTTATTTCCTCCTATGAAAAAATGCTTTTGCAATTATACATTATTTTTATCATTTTTTCAAGTTCACTAAATAGTTAACAAGGATAGAACTAATAAATTCTATCCTTGTCTTAACTTTTATAATTTTCTATTTATATGAGGTATAATTAGGATTTACTCCCTTTTTTAATAAAATAGGAATCAAATCATTATAACCTAATCTTTTAACTTTTAGGTATACTTCTCCTAATATATTTTCCCCATATATGTTTTTTTCTTTAGGATTATATTCCCCATCTAATAACTCTTTTATAATTTCTTTTGAATTAGCATAATATATCGGATAATTCCCTTTTTTATCTTTTAATAAATATTGACTATTATCTTTTTTTAGTAATGCTTTTAAAATATTTTCATTTTCTATATTAACAGCCCAGAATATTGGATACCATTGGCTAGAATCAAGAACTCTAAGTGATGCTCCATTTTCTATTAATGTTATCGCTAAATTTTGTGGCCTTGTCTTTATATAAAAATTCAAAAGAAGTTCACCATCACTAGTGAATACATTTACATCAGCTTTATCATTTAAAAACATTTGTAAAGCATCCATACTATTTACATAAAAAATTGGTGGTCTTGCTGAAGTTATTAAATTAGTTCCTATATTCTTCTTTGCAGGTAAATCATTAGTTATATTTGCTCCATTTGATAACAAACTAGCTATAACTTGTAGAGAATCCTCTTTTAAAGCTAGGCTTAAAAGAGTATCTCCATTTTTTAACTGTTGATCTATGTTAAAACCATTCTTTATTGCTCTATTTAAAATATACACATTATCTACAACTACTGCTGCTATAATCTCTTCTTCCGTATACTTTTTTGTATTTAAACCACTACAACCTCCAAAGATTGATAACAGTAAAATTACAAACAATAATTTTTTCATAGATATACCTCTTTAATTATTATTTAGAGTTTTTTCTTCTGTCGCCCTCTTTTAAGAATTTCTTTCTTATTCTGATATTAGTTGGAGTGATTTCTACTAACTCGTCATCTGCTATGTAATCAAGAGCTTGCTCTAAAGTATATCTTCTAGGTGTAGCAAGCTTTATAGCATCGTCACTTCCTGATGCTCTCATGTTAGTTAACTTCTTAGCCTTACATACGTTTACAACTAAATCGTTATCTCTGTTATGCTCTCCTACGATCATTCCTTCATAAACAGCTACTCCTGGATCAGTAAATAATACTCCTCTATCTTGTAGTCCACCTAAAGCATAAGCTACAGTTGTTCCTTGCTCTAAAGAGATTAAAACTCCTTTAGCTCTTGTTGGAATTGGACCTTTATATAATTCGAAATCATAGAATGAATGATTTAAGATTCCTGTTCCTTTTGTATCTGTTAAGAATTCATTTCTAAATCCAATTAATCCTCTTGCAGGTACCTTAAACTCTAATCTTGTATATCCATCAGTTCCAGGAGTCATTGTTATCATTTCTCCCTTTCTGATACCCATTTTTTCAATTACAACACCTACGAATGCATCATCAACGTCAACCATTGCTAATTCGATTGGCTCATATTTTTCTCCATCAATATCTTTTAATAAAACTCTTGGTTTAGAAACTTGAATTTCAAATCCTTCTCTTCTCATATTCTCTAAAAGTATTGAAAGTTGAAGTTCTCCTCTTCCTTTTACTACGAAAGCATCTGGACTTTCTGTTGCTTCTACTCTCATACTAACGTTTGTTTGAAGCTCTTTTTGAAGTCTATCCCAAATATTTCTAGATGTTACAAATTTACCTTCTTTTCCAGCAAATGGAGAATCATTTACCATGAATGTCATTGCTAAAGTTGGCTCATCTATATCAATTACTGGTAAAGCAATTGGCTCATTGAAATCAGCAATTGTCTCTCCAATATCAATGTTATCTAAACCTGCAACTGAGATTATATCTCCAGAGAAAGCTTCTTGAATTTCAACTCTTTTTAGACCTTCATATCCATAAAGAACTGAAACCTTTCCTCTAATTTGCTTTCCATCTCTTTTTATTAATATAACATCTTGATTTCTTTTTAATGTACCATTGTAAAGTCTTCCAACAGCTAGTTTTCCAACATAGTTATCGTACTCAATGTTTGTTATTAAAAATTGCGTAGGTTTGTTGTTATCTCCCTCTGCATCTTCAACATGTTCTATTATTGTTTCGAATAAAGGTTGCATATTGTCGCTATTATCATTTAACTCTTTTTTAGCAAAACCAGCTTTTCCTGAAGCATACACAACTGGGAACTCTAATTGTAATTCGTTAGCATTAAGTTCGATAAATAGATCGTAAACCATGTATAAAACCTCTTCAGGTCTTGCATTTGGTCTATCTACTTTATTTACTACAACTATTGGTCTGTGTCCTTGCTCTAAAGCTTTCTTTAATACGTATTTTGTTTGTGGCATTGGTCCCTCAAACGCATCTACTAGTAAAACAACACAATCAACCATTTTCATAATTCTCTGAACTTCTCCACCGAAGTCCGCGTGTCCTGGAGTATCTATAATATTAATTTTACAATCTCCATATCTTACTGAAGCATTTTTAGAGAATATTGTTATTCCTCTTTCTTTTTCAATATCGTTAGAGTCCATTACTCTCTCAGCAACTTTTTCAAGTTCGTGAGCTCCGAAAACTCCAGATTGTCTTAATAAACAGTCAACCAAAGTTGTTTTTCCATGGTCAACGTGTGCAATAATTGCAATGTTTTTAATCTTCATATTTCTTCCTCTCTATAATTAATAATATTTGTAACCTTTTAATAATCCTTTTGTAACCTCGCCTAAGCCTATAAAATTATTCTTAGAATAAACTCTATATTTTCCTTCATTTATTCTTTTTTTACATCTTTGACCATTAACAAAAAGTTTTAAATCATTTTCATCTTCAATATCTACTTTAGGAAATTTAAAATAATCCTCTATTGAAACTAAGAAAGAAAAATCATTCTCTGATACCATTTTTTCAATAGTTTCTAATGTGAATGCTCTTGCTAAATCCTCTTCTCCAACTCTAGTTCTTCTTAAACCAGTCATTGTTGCAAAAGTTCCTAATTTCTCACCTAAATCATAAATTAGACTTCTTATATATGTACCTTTTGAAACTGTACAATCAATCTTAGCCTTTACTCCATCAAAAGATATAGTTTCTAGATTTTTTATACTAACATCTCTAGCTTTTCTCTCAATCTCTACACCTTCTCTTGCTAACTCATAAAGCTTCTTTCCATCCACTTTTATAGCAGAATACATTGGTGGTATTTGCTTTATATCTCCTTTAAATGTTTCTAATGTTTCTTCAAAATTTTCATAAGAAATATTAAACTCTTCTACTTTAGCTAAAACTTTCCCTTCTATATCATAGGTATCTGTTTTAAAACCAAGTTCTAAATCTGCAACATACTCTTTTTCATATCCTTCTATATCCTGTGCTAATTTTGTAGCTTTTCCTACACAAATAACTAGAATTCCAGTTGCTAAAGGATCTAAAGTTCCTGTATGTCCTATTCTTCTTTCTTTCAAATTTCTTCTTAAAACCCTTATAACATCAAAGGAAGTTATACCGATAGGTTTATCTATAACTATTATTCCTTCCAATCTTTTCTCCTTTAAATTAGTTCAAATGACATTATATCATACACTATACTTTTTTTAAACATTTATTTTTATTTCCCTGTAATCTTATAGTTATTACTTGGACTCCAAAGTAAATACTCTGTTACTCCCAAATCATTCATTGCTTTAATTTGCTCTCTTATTTCCTTTTCATTATAAGGAATATATCCTTTTACCCATTTTGCAGTAAAAGCTTGAATCCACGGTCTTATCACTGCTGGTGAATTAACATTTTCATTTCTATTTATAGAATCTTTTAATGAGTGGTATATTGTTTTATATGGCTGTGCATCTGGAACTGCTATTCCATAAGCTCCATTTCCATAATGACTTGGATACATCATTGGTGAAATATAGTCTACAACTTGAGTTACAGCTTCCCAATGCTGTCCTAATCCCATATCATCACTAAATGTTCCTACTTGCCCATAAACATCCGCACTTGTATAAACACCTAAAACATTTAATCTTTCTTTTGCATATTTTAAGTATTTTTGAATAGTTTCTGGTTTTGATTCATTTTTGGTATTTCTATAATTTAGTTTTGCATCTAACTTCCCACCATTTGAAGCTGGAAATCTTACATAATCAAATTGTATCTCATTAAACCCTGCTTTTGCTGCTTCTTCTGCAACTGATAAATTATAATCCCAAAGATTTCTATCGTGTGCTGATACCCAAATTATTCCATCACTATTTGTATAAGGTTTTCCTGTATCTCTTGAAATAATAACTTTATCTGGATTTGCTTTTGCATACGTTGGATCCTTAAATGAAACAATTCTTGCTATCGTATATATATTATTTTCTTTCATTTTTTTCATAAACTCTTCTATATTTTTTATTGGATAATTTTTCGAAACTGGTATTCCGAATTTTTTAGGAGCTTCCATTTCAAAAGATAGTACTCCATTATCATCTTTTACATCTATTACAAAAGCATTTATTTCTGTTGTATTCGCAAGATTTATGAGTCTTTCCATTTTTTTAGAACTTCCAATTGTATAAATATTTAAGTACACTCCTTTTACATCTACTCTTGGATTATTACTAAAATTATTAGTTGGATAATTTGATGTAAAATCTAGATTTTTCCATTCTTTTGGCAAAACTTCATTTAAACTATTTGCTAAATCTACTTTACTTATCCAACCACTTTTATTTTTCAAATCTTTTTTATATTGAATCTTTAATAATGACTTTTTCTTATCATTTACAGTTATTTCTTTTTCATCTATAATATCAACTCTTGTCCCTTTTCTCAAAGTGTCTGTTTTTTCTTTTTGCATTTCATCTCTATAAACAAACAGCGTTTGATTTTTAATATATTTTGAGTTATTTACTATATTTTTTTCAATATTCTTTTCTTCTTTTTGCTCATTTACTGATACTTCCTCTTTTATTTCAGGTATTTTTTGTTCAGTTATATTTTTTAACTCTATCTCTTTTTTATCCTCTTTTATAATTGAATCTTTTTTTTTTAATTCTGTGTCTGTATTTACTTTATTTAAAGATAAGACATCCACTTTTATTTCATCACTTACCATTTCTACTTTTTTAGGTTCATCATTAAAAACAAATCTTTTAACCCCACAAGAAATTGTAAAAATAAAAATTGTTACTAGTATTAAAAATCTAAAGAATTTCTTTTTGTCCTTTACTCTCACGTTATCCTCCATTTATTATTTATTCGTCATATTTTAACAATTTTATCTAAAAAAATCTACTAAATAATCCTTTTAATAAAACTTATAAAATGTTACTATCTAAATATCTTTAACTTATACGAGGAGGTTTTACCAATGAAAAAAAGAATATTTCCGTTTACTATAATATTTTTAATTTTACAACTTTTTATTTTTGCTAGTAACCAACCAAATCTACAAGTATCTAAAAATCTAATTTCTGGAACACTTGACAACGGTTTACAGTACTATATACTTAAAAATAAAAAACCTGAAAATAGAGCTTCTTTAAATCTTGTTGTAAAAGCTGGTTCTCTTTACGAAGAGGAAGATCAACAAGGATTGGCACATTTTTTAGAACATATGGCTTTCAATGGTACTACAGAGTATAAAAAAAATGAGCTTGTTACATATCTCCAGTCTTTAGGTTTAAGTTTCGGTGGAGATTTAAATGCATATACCAGTTTTTCAGAAACGGTTTATAAACTTCAAGTTCCCACTTCTAAGTCAGATTTAGAAACTGGTTTTAATGTTCTTAAAGAGTGGGCATCAGAGGTAACTCTCGATCCAAAAGATGTTGAAAATGAAAAAAATATAATTATTGAAGAGTGGCGACTAAGACAAGGAATTTCTCAAAGAGTTGGAGATTTACAAAAGAAAATCTTATATGGTGATTCTTGGTATTCTAAAAGATTTCCTATAGGTTTTCCTGAAACTATAAAGGGCGCAACTTCTAAAAAACTTAGAGACTATTATGAAAAATGGTATCAACCAGAAAATATGGCTGTTGTTGCTGTTGGAGATTTTAATCCTGAAGATATCAAACACCTTATTACTAATAATTTTGCATCATTAAAAAATAAAACAAATATTGTTAATACAAATTATGAAATATCTTTACCCCTTGAGGATTCAGTTACTATTTTTACTGATCCTGAACTTACTACAACTAATTTTAATTTAATGTGGAAAGAACCTATATCTACTATTGATACTACAGCTTCATTCAAAAATAACTTAGAAAAAATCTTACTTAATTCTATTTTAAATACTAGATTTTCTATTTTATCTAAAGATAAAGATTCACCTTTTGTATATTCCTCTATTTATAATTTTCCTCTTAATAAAAACACTGGAATTTATGCAATTTCAGCACTTATAAAGGATGAAAATATAAATAAATCTATAACGGATATAATTGATAATTTAAAAAGTATTTCATTAAATGGAGTTTCATCTCAAGAATTAGAAAATGAAAAAATAAATCTTTTAAACAATCTAAAGACTATTGTTAGCAATAAAGAAAGTATTAAAAATGATATCTACATGGATTCTATCGTTGATTATATTTTAAATAATAATGTTTTTATGGAACCTGATGCGGAATATGAATTAACTGAAAATATTTTAAAAAGTATAACTATTGATGACTTAAAAAATATTGCTAGTAATCTTACTTCTTTAAATTACGACGTTTTAATAACTTCTAGAGAAAATATGAAAGATAAGCTACCTAAAACAAATGAAATTAAATCTTTAATTGATTTACTTTTAACAAAAAATACAACCTCTATTGAAGAAAAATCTTTTAAAACTGAATTACCAGAGTTAAATTTAATACCTGGTACTTCTAAAATTATTACAAAAGAAAAAGATTATACAAAACTACTTCTTTCAAATGGAATAGAAGTTCTTTATAAAGAAACTAACTTTGACAAAGATAAGATAACTTTTAAATTAACTAAATTGCAAGGTAGCTCTAGTTTAGAATATCCTGAATACATTAATTCACTTTTCCTTCCAGAAATTCTTTCTAATTCTGGAGTAGGAGATATTAACTATAGCTCTTTAGAGTTATATTTCAAAGGAAAAAATTTTAGTGTTGAACCATTTATTGATGATTATACACAAGGGTTTACAATATCTACAAATAAAGAGAATCTTTCTGAAGCATTAAAGTTTTTTAGAACACTTATCTCTAATCCAAAATTTGATGAAAATATTATTGAATCAAATTTAAAAACAAATAGAGAGTTAATAAAAAATAGAGACTTTTCTCCTAAAGCTTTATTTAAAAAAACATATTTAGAAACTTTAAATAACAATCATCCAAGAAAAGTTCCTTTAGAAATAGATGATATTTCTTATGTTAACAAAGAATCTCTTTTAAATACATTTGAACATTTATTTAGTAATTTTAAAAATTATAAACTAGTTGTTACAGGTTCTATTGATGAACAAATTTTAATTAAAAATTTAGATTATTACTTTGCTAATCTTCCTATAAATACTAATCAATTAGAATACAAAGACTTAAATGTAGTTTACCCTACTGAGTCTGTTAAAAAAACTATTATCAAAGGAATTGATAAAAAAGCTACAGTTATTTTAACTTTTCCTTATCAAAGTAATTTTTCATTAGAAAATAGAGTTTTATATGGAGCTTTTTCTAATTTATTAAATATACTCCTAATCGAAGATGTTAGAGAAAAAATTGGTGGTGTTTATTCTATTTCTTCATATTCTAACCTTGAAAAATTAAATTTTGGTGAAAATTATCTTCAAATTATGTTTAGTACAGATACTAAAAGAGTTGATGAAGTTGTATCTAAAGTCAAAAATACTATTAAAAATATTCAAAAAGGAACTTTTCCAGAAAATAAAATTTTAGATATTCAAAAAAACTATAAACTAAATTTTGAGACTGCATTAAATACCAATAGTTTTTGGAATAATTACCTAGAGAAAAAAAATTTAATATCTGACTATGAATTTTATACTCCTATGAGGTATAATAAGACAGTAAACTATAACTCTATTATAAATTTTTCTAATAGAGCACTTAATATAAAAAACTGTGTAGAAGTTATTCTTTTGCCAGAAAAGGAGGAATAAAATGCCACATTTAAAATTTAGAGGTATTGATAAAAAAAGTTTAATTGAAAATAGTAAAGAATTAATTGATGGACTTACTTCAATTGTACAATGTGATAGAACTTGGTTTACTATTGAGCATACTGAAACTGAGTATATTTTCGATGGAGCTATCGTTCCTGGTTATACTTTTGTTGATGTTGCTTGGTTTGACAGAGGACAAGAAACTAAAAATATTGTTGCAGACTTCATCACAAAATTTTGTAAAAAATTAACAAACAACAACGATACTACTGTTATCTTCTATCCCCTTGAAGGTTCAAATTATTATGATAATGGGGAACATTTTTAATTTTTATGAAAGCTAATATCGCTCTTATAGGTTTTATGGGAAGTGGAAAAACTACTATAGGTAGAATTCTAGCTAGAAGCCTAGATATGAAATTCATAGATATTGATCGTTGCATATCTATGAAAGAAAAAAGAACTATCCCTGAAATATTTGAAGAACATGGAGAAAAATATTTTAGAGATTTAGAAAGATCTATTATTGAAGAAGAATCTAAAGATAACAATATAGTTATTTCCACTGGTGGTGGAGCAATTATTGATAATGTTAATATTAAAAATCTAAAATCCACTTCTTTTGTAGTTTATTTAGATTGTGATGTTAATACTATTTACGAACGAGTAAAAAGAAGTAAAACTAGACCACTTCTTACAAACTCAGAAGACATGTTACAAACAATACAAGACTTGTATGATAAAAGACAAACATTGTACAAAATATCTTCTGATTTTTCAATTAAAATAGATTCAAACACAAATATTTATGATAGTGTTGAAAAAATAAAAAATGCTTATATATTAAGCTAAGGGGGTTTTTCTATGAACAATTTATACGGTAAGACTATTTTTATTACTGGAGCAACAAAAGGTATTGGAAGAAGTTGTGCTTTAGCGTATGCAGAAAAAGGTGCAAACCTAATTTTAACTGCTAGAAGTTCCGATTTACTTGATTCTTTAAAAGAAGAATTAATTAGAAAATATGGTATAAGAGTTCATACTTTAGTTATTGATGTGCGTAATAGCAAAGATGTTGAAGATAAGGTAAAATCTTTACCTGAGTCTTTTAAAAAAATTGACATTTTAATCAATAATGCTGGATTAGCTTTAGGTCTAGACAAAGTTTATCTAGCCTCTCCTACAGATATCGACACTGTTATTGATACTAATATTAAAGGGATGCTTTATGTTACAAGTGCTATAGTTCCTTTAATGTTAAAAAATAACTCTGGATATGTTGTTAATATCGGTTCTATCGCTGGGGATGCTGCTTATGCAGGTGGAGCTATTTATTGCGCTTCTAAAGCCGCTGTTAAAACTTTTTCTGATGGATTAAGAATTGATTTAGTTGATTCAAATATTAGAGTTACTAATATTAAGCCTGGTTTAGTTGAAACAGAATTTAGTAAGGTAAGATTTAAAGGAGATCTTGAAAAAGCTAATAATACGTATAAAGGTATCGATGCTTTAACTCCTGATGATGTAGCAAATGTTGTTATTTATGCTACTGGCCTTCCTGAAAATATACAGTTGACAGAAATTGCAATGACACCAAACCATCAAGCTGATGGAAGAACTGTTCATAGAGAAAATTAAAAAATTAAGGAGTAGAAATTAAATTTCTACTCCTTTTTAATTAATCATTCATGTATAACTTTTTATATATTAATGGTAAAAATAATGCTCCTGATAAAAAGTTTCCAATTGTAACAGCTAAGAAATGAATTGCCATTTCACTTGGAGAATATACTGTAGACATAAGTATTTTTCCTATACTTACATAGTACATGTTAGCAACCACGTGTTGGAATCCTCCTAAGATAAATAACATTATCGGGAACCAAATAGCTAATATTTTTCCTGCTAAATCTTTTGCTGCTAAAGCAAACCAAACACCAATAGCAACTAATACGTTACATAAAAATCCACTTGCTACTGCTTCTGTAAATGTAAGATGAACTTTATGTTCTGCAACTCCAACTACATATTTAGAAAATTCTGGTGATGAATAATTTCCTGCTAAGTAAGACACATACGCTATAAATATTGATCCTAAAAAATTCCCTATCCATACTGCACATAAATTTCTTGTGTATGTTGTCTTTTCTACCTTTCCCTTAGTAAAAGCCAATAATCCTAGACAATCTCCTGTAAATAATGATCCTCCTACTAATACAACAAGCATTAATCCTGTTGGGAAAACAGCAGCTCCTATAAATTTTCCAGCGCCTCCACCTACAGTAAAGTTAGCTATTAAATTTCCCAAAGCTGAAAGAGCTATGTACACTCCTCCCATAAATCCTAGTAAAGTAGTTTTAGTAAATGAGTAATGCCCCTTATTCTCTCCTAAAAGAAGAACTTGCTCTGTTGTTTCTTTGTTTGTTAAATAAACCTTCACTTTTTCCCTCCTGATTTTTTTTCATACAGTTTGGAATTATACACCCTTTATCCTTTTTTTTCAAGATAATATTAAAAAAACTCAATCAAAATATGATTGAGTTCTATTTTAATATATTAAGTATATACAAACAAACTTTCTAGTTAATTTTTTATAACTTTTCCAATTAAAAAGGCAATTATTGCTGGAATAATCCATGCAAAACCTAAATTTGATAGAGGTATAAATGATAAGTTTACTTTTAAAACTTCTAAAATGCTTATAATTAAAGTAATTATCGTTGCAAAGGCAAAACAATTTCTATTTTCAACTCCAAAAATATTTAAAACAATTAATACAATAGTAACTGGGTAAAGGATTACTAAAACTGGTACAGCTAAGCTTATGATATAGTCTAAACCTGCTACTGCTAATATTGCTGAAAATATACATGTTATAATAGCTACTTTTTTATATGATACATTTGTTAGCTTTGAAAACCAATCACTCACTAATGCTGTTAATCCTACAGAAGTTGTTAAACATGCTGCAGCTACACAAATACCAAATGCAATCTTTCCTGAACTTCCTAATGTTAATTCAGCTACCATTAATGCTGTTTGAGCTGTAGATAAATTTTGCATACTGCTAATTTGTGCTCCTAGATAAATTAAACTAAAATATATTAATCCTAATCCTAATGCTGCTATAAATCCTGCTCCAGTTAAAAAAACTTTTTGCTCTTTAGAATCTGTAACACCTTTTCCTTCTAATCCTTTTACTATTATTACACCAAATAAAACTGAAGCTAATGCATCCATTGTTTGATAACCATTTATAAATCCATATGAAAATTGACTTCCTTCAACTATGCTTGCTACTGGTTCTCCAATCGGATTTAAAATTCCAAATACTGTTATTAAAGCTAAAATCACTAATATAATAGGTGTCAGAAACTTTCCTAAAACATCTGTTACTTTAGATTCATTTAAAACTAAAAATAGTGTTATTCCGAAAAATATAACAGAACAAGCTATTGCAGAAATTTTAGGGTCCGCTCCTCCTATTAGTGGTAATACTCCCATTTCAAAAGTAGTTGATCCTGTTCTTGGAATTGCAAATAATGGTCCAATTACTAAAATTAATGTTGTTAAGTATGCTGTATTAAATTTTTTAGAAACTTTACTTGCAAACTCATCTAGACTTCCACCTTTTGTAAAAGCAAGAATTCCAAGTAGTGGTAATCCAACTCCAGTTATAAAAAATCCTATTCCTGCTATAAACCAACTTTGTCCAACTGCTACCCCAAGAGATGGTGGAAATAACAAGTTCCCCGCTCCAAAAAACATCGAAAATAATGCTAACCCTAAAACTAAAATCTCTTTTCTTTTATTCATTCTTTTCCTCCCCATATAAAATAAATATTATTAAAAAGGCAACCTGTTTAGAAAAGATTGCCTTTATTTTGATAATTAATTTTAATTTTTGTAAATAATAACACTTTTTTTTTATTTTTTCAAGTTTTTTAAATTTTTTTATCATCATAAATTTTATATGCTTGTAAAAAAGAACTTCTTAATTCATCTCTTAATTTTTGTGGCTCTATTATCGTAACCTCTTTTAAAAAAGAAGCAAAATAAAACTTAGCATTCTCTAAAGTCATTTCAAATTGATAAATATTTTCATCTTTTTTTATAAGTTTAGGTTTATAGTTAGTAAAACTTTTTAGCATACTCTCTCCTATTGGAGTAAAAATAGCTTTTATTAATAATCTCTCTCCTAAAAATGGATCGAAATTTTTCCTCATATTTTCAATATATTTTTTATCTCTAATTTGAATTTTTTCATTTAGCACACCTAAAATAATCACATCTTTTAATTTTATACTTCTATAAATTCTATTCTCATCATCATAAGCAAATATAAAATTTTCATCTCCTTGATCCTCTCTTTTTATAAAATATGGAGATATTATTAAATTATCTTCCATATATAATATTCTCATTTTTGATTTATTTTTTATAGCTTCTAAAACTACTTTGTAAGTATCTTGAAATATAAATATTTCTCGTTGATACTTAAATTGTGATGAATATATTTCAAAAAGATCTCTAAAAAACTCAGCTTCTACCTCTACATCATTTGCCTTTAAAATATCATAATATATACCTTTATTAGCTACATTTAAATCAAATTGTATAACTTTTTTTAAAGGTCTTCCTTGAGGTTCTATAAACTTATCAATATCAAACTTTTTAGTGTATTTAAATTTATCTAAAATAAAATTACATAATTTATTATTGTTTATTCCAAACTCTTCTGAATCTTTTTTTAAAAGTCTCCAAATATCTTCTGAAACTGTAACTCTTACTTTTTTCATACTTCAGTTCCCCCATAACTTTACATAATTTATGGGTTTATTTTAGCACATCCCTTTAATTTTTGCTCGTATTTTTCCAAATATACAATACTTTCGTTTATTAGGGGAGCTATCGCTACAATATTAATTACAGTCATTAATCCTAATCCAAAGTCAGCTAAAGACCAAACAAAATAATTTTGTTCAACTCCACCAACATAAACCATCCATACAACTATCAATTGATAACCTGTATTTACTTTAGGATTCTCACTAATAAATTGTAATGCGTTTCTTCCATAAAAAGTAACTCCCAGTATCGTGCTAAAAGAAAAGAAAAATAATATTATTACTGTAAAGGGTATTCCTATCCAGCCAATATGACTTTTTAAAGCTTCTTGGAATAGCACCATTCCATTTAGCTCACTTAACCTAGAATCACTTGCTAATAACACAACAAAGGCTGTTGCACTGCAAATAACTAATGTATCCACAAAAACACTTAATGATTGAACCATTCCTTGTTTTACAGGTTCATCTACATCTGCTAAGGCTGCTGCGTAATTCCCGTTACCACTCCCTGCCTCATTAGAAAACAACCCTCTTCTTACTCCTTGCATGATTGCTCCACCTAAAGCTCCTCCTGCAAATTGATTTATTCCAAATGCTGCCGAGAATATTTTTCCAAAGACCATTGGTATTTCTGTTATATTAGTTAAAAGAACATATAATACAACTGCTAAATACATAAAAGCCATTACAGGAACAATTTTATTTAATGCTGTTACAATTTTATCTTTTCTTCCTTTACCAAAAATTGTTATTGCAACTAATAATGCCAATATTACTGAAATTATTGTTGGATTTAATTTATAAGCTCCAACTACTGACTCAGTTACAGAGTTTGCCATAACTTGAATAACTCCAATATAACATATTACTGAAGCTACTGCATAAACTATTCCTAACCATCTCTTTTTTAATCTATTTTTTATAACCCACGGTGTTCCACCTCTATAATTTCCATTAGAGTCTTTTTCCCTATGAATTACAGATAGAACTGATTCAACAAATGCTGTTGAGGCCCCTAATAATGCTACTATCCACATCCAAAACAATGCCCCAGGTCCTCCTATAGATATAGCTGCTACAACTCCAGCTATATTTCCTGCTCCTACTCTACAAGCTGTTCCTAAATAAAAAGCCTCTAAAGAACTTATTTTTTCTCCAGTTGTTTTTTCACCTTTTAAAGTTTTTACTATTTCTCCAAATAATCTAATTTGCATAAATTTAGTTTTATAGCTGGCATATAAAGCCATCCCAATAAGCATTACCACAAGTACATTTTTTTCCCACAAAATTGCATTAGTTCCATTTATTATAGACTTCAATATTTCCATAATGACTCCTCCTTAATTTACCCTTAATATTTTCTAAAATAATCCTAACATTTATTTTTCCTACTTAATAGATAACAATTTTTTTATTTTTTTGTTCGTATTTTTGGAAAACAAACCCATTGTTTTTAAAGGGTTCTTGTATTTTTTTCTAAACTTTATTGTTCTATATACCATTTTTTTAGTACATTCATACCTTTTTTTCATTATTTTATTCTTGATTTTTTTCTGATTTTTTGATACAATTTTTCTAATTATTTAAACACACACATTTTTTTATTACAATAATACTAATTTTTTGGAGGTTACAATGAATAAAAAGAAAGAAATTTTAATTTTAGGTTTCGCTCTATTCTCTATGTTTTTTGGAGCAGGAAATTTACTATTCCCACCTTCTGTTGGAGTAGCTGTAGGAAAGGATTGGTTTGAGGCTGGTCTAGGATTTTTTCTAACTGGAATTGGTTTACCACTACTTGGAATTCTTGCATTCACAAAAGTTGGAAGTCTAGATGAGTTTGCAAATAAAGTTTCAAATAAATTTAATACAATCTATTCTACTATATTAATATTAGTTATAGGTCCTCTATTTGCTATACCAAGAACAGGATCAACTACTTTTGAAATGGGAGTTTTACCTTTATTTCCTAATTCAAACCCTACTATTATAGCTGTGTTAACATCTGTTATTTTCTTTGGAGTAACTTTATTCTTAGTTTTAAATGAATCAAGTATAACTGATATTCTAGGTAAATTTTTAACACCTATTATCTTATTAATTCTTTCATTAATAACTATTTTAGGAATAACTAGCGATTTAGGAACGCCTGTTGACTCTATAATAAATGGAAACCCTTTCTCTTATGGATTTGTTAGTGGTTACCAGACAATGGATGCTTTAGCTTCTGTTCTATTTGGAGTTATAATTATTAGAGGACTTGAAGGAAAGGGAGTAACTGATACAAATGAACAAAAATCTTTTTTAAGTAATGCTGGATTTATTGCTGCTATTGGTCTTGGATTTATCTATTTAAGCTTAATCTATTTAGGAGCACAAATTAGTAGTATAAAAGGTCTTACAACTGCTCAAACAACATTAACTTTAGCAGAACTGACTCTTGGAAATATTGGGAAAATAGCTTTTGGAATTTGTGTTGCTGCAGCTTGTTTAACAACTTCTGTAGGATTAGTTGCTTTAGCTAGTGAATGGTTTTCAAAACTATTTAAAATATCTTATAAAAAAATAGCTCTTGGAATTTGTATTTTCTCAACAATACTTTCTGTTGCAGGATTAGACTATATAATTAGTTTATCTGTACCTGTTTTAGTAATACTTTATCCAGTTACTATCGTTCTTATTTTACTAAATATTTTTGGTATTAAAAATCACTTTACCTTTAAATCTGTTGTTGCAGTAACTTTAATAATCAGTATAGCTGAAATGTTAAAAGTAGATTTAAGCTTTATTCCTCTTGCTAACCACGGATTCCCTTGGGTTATACCAGCTTTAATAGCTTTTGGAATATCTTTTACCTTTAAAACTGAAAAACTAACTTTAAAAAAGAATGCATAAAAAAAGGAGCTAAGCTCCTTTTTTTTATTTAAACATTAACTCTACAACTGAGAAAAATCCTATCGCCCACATTATAGGCTTTACATGTGTAATTTTCCCACCAAATAAACATACTAATATGTAAGAAATAAATCCAAAAGAAATTCCAATTGATATGCTATAAGTTAATGGCATCATTATTATTATTAAGAAACAAGGTATTGCAACTTCTATATTATGAAAATCTATATCCAATAAATTTTTAAACATATAAACTCCTACAAGTATTAAAGCTGGAGCCGTTGCAAATGCTGGTACAACCCCTATAATTGGAGAAAAGAATAGTGAAATCGCAAATAATACCGCTGTTGTTAGCGCTGTTAATCCTGTTCTTCCACCAACTGCAATTCCTGAAGCTGACTCTACAAATGTTGTAGTTGTTGATGTTCCTAATAAAGAACCTATTACTGTCGCTATTGCATCAGCCTCTAATATTTTACTAACATTTTTTATCTTACCTTTTTCATCTATCATTTCAGCTTCATGAGCACAAGCCATTATAGTTCCTAAAGAATCAAATAAATCGACAAACATAAATGAAAAAATCGATCCTAAAAATATTGGCTTAATTGCTCCTAAAACATCAAGTTTTAAAGCAATTGGTGCTGGACTTGGAGGCATTGATATTATTTGTGATGGTAATTGAACTGCACCAAATATAATTCCTAAAACTGTTGTAGCTACAATTCCTATTAAAATTCCACCCTTAACTTTTTTCATCTCTAAGAATCCCATAATTGCAAAACCTACTAATCCTAAAACAACATTTAAATTAAATTTCCCTAAAGCCACCACTGTTGCTGGATTGCTTACAATTAATCCCATTCCCTGCATTCCTATAAAAGCTATAAATAAACCTATTCCCGCTCCCACAGCTAACCTAATCTCAGCTGGTATAGCATCAATTATTTTCTCTCTCAATCCTGAAAATGTTAGCGCTAAGAAGATAACTCCAGATATAAATACTACTCCTAAAGCCTGTTCCCATGTCGCTCCATTTCCTAAAACAAGTGTAAAAGTAAAAAATGCATTTAATCCCATTCCTGGTGCCATAGCTAATGGTGCATTTACCCAAAATGCTGTTATAGCCGTTCCTATCGCTGATGCTAAACATGTTACTGTTATTAATGCACCTTTATCCATTCCCGTCATTGATAATATTGAGGGATTAACAAATATAATATATGCCATTGTTAAAAATGTTGTAACCCCCGCTATTATCTCCTGTTTTACTGTCGTTCCGTGCTCTTTTAATTGAAACAATTTTTCCATGTTTCCCTCCTAGATTTATTTTAATATTTTATAATAATTACTGACTAAAATAAAAAAGACCTGCAAAAACAGGTCAAAAAACTTAATAAAAAATACTAAGTTGTGACCCATAGAAAGCTATTTAAGGTAGCTCGTAGAAACTCTCCGCCGTATTCGGAGTATATATGGTTCAAATTAAATATAATCTTTACCTAAATATTAAAGATTTCTTCCAATTTTGTCAAGTTTTATTTATTTTTGCTTTTTATAAAGAAAAAAACTATAATGTATTAAAATAAATATACTGGGAGGTAATATAATTTATGAAAAAATCTTTTGCTAGTGATAACTATAGTGGTGTCCATCAGAAAATTTTAGAAAAAATAATTGAAGTTAATAACGGCCATGTTTCTGCTTATGGAGCAGATGAAATCACTCAAGAAGCGATTGAATGCTTCAAAGATATATTTGGGGATGTTGAAGTGTTTTTTGTATTTAATGGTACTGGAGCTAACGTATTAGCACTAGAAGGAATGAAAGCTCGAGCATCTGCTGTTATAACTCCTGAGAATGCTCACATTGTGCAAGATGAAACTGGAGCTCCTAGCAAGATAACTGGTATGCAACTTCTTACAGTTCCAAGTACAGATGGAAAACTTGACTTAGAAGCTGCTAAAAAATGGTTAACTTTTAAAAATAACTTTCATAAACCAAAAGCTGAAATTATTTCAATCAGCCAAACTACAGAATATGGAACTGTTTATACATTAGATGAAATTAAAGCTATTTCTAATTTTGCTAAGGAAAATAATATGCTTTTACATATGGATGGAGCAAGAATTTCTAATGCTGCTGTAGCCTTAGGATGTTCTTTTAAAGAGATGACTGGAGATTTAGGAGTTGATGTTTTATCTTTTGGTGGTACTAAAAATGGATTAATGTTTGGTGAAGCTCTTATATTTTTCAATAAAGAATTAGCTAAAGAATTTTCTTGGATAAGAAAACAAAATCTTCAATTGTATTCAAAAATGAGATTTATGTCTGCTCAATTCGTTCCTTATATAAAAAACAATATTTGGTTTGAATGTGCTAAAAATGCAAATGATATTGCTCAATATTTAAAATTAGAGTTAGAAAAAATTGAAATACCCGTAACAAAAGAAGTTTTAGCTAATGCTGTTTTTGCTATTTTACCTAAAGAAATAATTTCTGAACTTCAAAAGTCTTTTTATTTCTATATATGGAATGAAAATATCCATGAAGTAAGACTTGTTACATCTTTTGACAGCACAAAAGAGGATGTTGATAATTTTATTAAAAAAATAAAAGAATTACTAGGAAAATAAATAAATCTTATGATATAATTTATTTATAGTACATAGATTTTTCTTTTATTCTTTGTATGCTTTTTTTTAAAAATATTATTGATTTAATGAACTAAATGTGAAATAATATTACATATATTTCGCATTTTATTTGAAAGGAGATTTGACTATGGGATTATTTGATTTCTTTAAAAAGAAAAAAGAGGATGAATGGTTTAATATCTATTCACCATTAAACGGAAAAGTTATTCCTTTAAGCGAAATACCAGATGACGCTTTTTCTCAAAAAATGATTGGGGATGGATGTGGAATTGATCCTACTGAGGGAGCAATCTGCTCACCTGTTGCTGGTGAAATTGATATTTTCGCTACTAACCACGCTGTTAGTTTTGAAGTTCCTAACGGACTTGAGTTAATAGTTCACTTTGGAATTGACACAGTAAAATTAAATGGAGAAGGATTCACTAGAATTGCTGAACCTGGATCAACTGTAGAGGTTAAAGATGAGCTTATTAAATATGATTTAGCTTACATTAAAGAACATGCTAAATCAACAAAGACTCCTGTTATTATTGCAAACATGGACCAAGTTGAAGCACTTGAAGTAGTTGCTTCTGGAGATGTTAAAATAGGAGACCTTTTAATGAGAGTTAAAATCAAAAAGTAGTTTTTTAAGAAGGTGCCTCTTTACTATTTAGGAAAGGATGGTACCTTTCTTTATTAATAAAAAAGCATACACGGAAATTTAAGGAGGAAAAATGAAAGTACTAGATTTAGATTTAGTTACTAATGAAGTTGCTAGACTTTGTATTGAAGCTAACTACTTTATTGGCAGTGACGTTTTAAACAAAATTAAAGAATGCCAAAAAACAGAAACTAGTGAGTTGGGGAAGGTTATTTTAAGTCAAATTATTGAGAATGACGAGATTGCTGCAAAGGATAATGTTCCTATGTGTCAAGATACTGGTCTTGTTGTTGTTTTCTTAGAAATTGGAACTGAAGTTAAAATCAATGGAGATATTTACTCTGCTGTTAATGCTGGAGTTGCCAAAGGATATAAAGATGGATATTTAAGAAAATCTGTTATTAGACATCCTCTAGATAGAGTTAATACACAGGATAATACTCCTGCTGTTATCCACACTAAACTTGTACCTGGTTCTGATAAAGTTAAAATTATTGTAGCTCCTAAAGGTGGTGGGTCTGAAAATATGAGTACATTAAAAATGTTCAAACCTGCTGATGGAGTAGAGGGTATTAAAAAGTTTGTTGTAGATAGTATTAAAAACGCCGGTGGAAACCCTTGTCCTCCTATCGTTGTTGGTGTTGGAATTGGTGGAAACTTCGAAAGATGTGCTGAGTTAGCTAAAGAAGCTCTTCTAAGAGAAATTGAAGATGTTAATCCTGATCCAATTGCTGCAGCGTTAGAAGCTGAACTTTTAAAATTAATAAATGATACTAATGTTGGTCCTCAAGGTCTTGGTGGAAAAACTACTGCTCTTGCTGTTAAAGTTGAAACTCAAGCATGTCACTTTGCATCTTTACCAGTTGCTGTTAACTTAAATTGCCATGCTGCTAGACACAAGGAGGTAACATTATGATAAAATTAACTACTCCGTTAAGAGATGAAGATATAAAAAAATTAAAATCTGGTGATGCTGTTTCTATAACTGGTGTTATTTATACTGCTAGAGATGCTGCACATGCTAGATTAGTTAAACTTTTAGAAGAAGGTAAAGAACTACCTTTTGATGTAAAAGGACAAATTATCTATTATGCTGGACCTACTCCTGCTAAACCTGGGCAACCTATTGGAAGCTGTGGACCTACTACTAGTTATAGAATGGATTCATACTCTTCTGCTATTTTAGATCAAGGTTTAAAAGGAATGATTGGAAAAGGTGCAAGAGATCAAAAAGTTAAAGATTCTATTGTTAAAAATGGAGCTATATATTTTGCAGCTGTTGGTGGAGCCGCTGCATTAATTGCTAAGTCTGTAAAAAGTAGTGAAATCATTGCTTATGAGGATTTAGGTGCTGAAGCAATTAGAAGACTTGAAGTTGTTGACTTCCCAGCAATCGTTATAAATGATTGCGAAGGAAATGACCTATATGAAATAGCTAGAAATAGCTCAAAATAAATTTAATTAAAGGGGTAATATATTATGTCTACAGTTTTTGAAAAATCTTTAAAGCTACACGAGACTCATTCAGGAAAAATTGAAGTTGTGTCAAAAGTTGCTGTTACAAATAAAGAGGAACTAAGTTTAGCTTATTCTCCTGGAGTTGCTGCTCCTTGTTTAGCAATAAAAGAAAATGTTGAAAATGTATATAAATACACATCTAAAGGAAATATGGTTGCTGTTGTTACTGACGGTTCTGCTGTACTAGGTTTAGGAAACATTGGTCCTGAAGCTGCTCTCCCTGTTATGGAAGGAAAAGCTATTCTTTTTAAACAATTTGCAGATGTTGACGCTTTTCCTATCTGCTTAGATACACAAGATACTGAAGAGATTATTAAAGCTGTTAAATTAATCGCACCTGGATTTGGGGGTATAAATTTAGAAGATATTTCTGCTCCTAGATGTGTCGAAATTGAAACAAGATTAAAAAATGAACTTGATATTCCTGTTTTCCATGATGATCAACATGGAACAGCTATTGTTGTTGTAGCTGCTCTTATCAACTCATTTAAATTAGTTAATAAATCTTTTGAATCTGCTAAATTTGTTGTTAGTGGAGCAGGTGCTGCTGGTAGTTCAATTATCAAACTTCTTATTAAAATGGGTGCAAAAGACATTGTTGTTAATGATATTGATGGTATTATAAACAGAGACGATAAAGCTAACTACAATTTCTTAAAATCAGAAATAGCTGATATTACAAATCCTGAAAATATTAAAGGTGGACTTAAAGAAGCTGTTATTGGAAGAGATGTTTTCATAGGAGTTTCTGCTGCTAATATTTTATCAGTTGATATGGTTAAAACTATGAATAAAGATGCTATTGTTTTTGCTATGGCTAACCCTAATCCTGAAATTATGCCTGAAGATGCTATTGCAGGAGGAGCAAAAATTGTAGGTACTGGTAGATCTGACTACCCTAATCAAGTTAATAATGTTTTAGCTTTCCCAGGAATATTTAGAGGAGCTCTTGATGCTAAAGCTAAAAAAATAACTGAAGAGATGAAAATTGCTGCAGCTGTTGGAATTGCTAAATTAATTCAGGACGATGAAATAACACCAGAATATGTTATCCCAAATGCTTTTGATCCAAGAGTAGCTACTGTTGTTGCTGAAGAGGTTAAAAGAATTGCTAAAGAACAAAATATAACAAGATAGTAAAAAAGGTAGCCTACAAAGCTACCTTTTTTTATTCATTCTCATTATTTTCTAAATCATCCTCTGATTTCTTTTCCTCTTTTATAACTAAAAGTTGGTCTATTTTAAAGTTATCTACATCTACCACTTCAAAACTATAACCATCAAACTCTATGTGGGCACCTTTTTTAGGTATACTTTTCAACATATACATCATAAAGCCAGCTATTGTTTCATAGCTATCCTCTTCTGGAAACGCTTCTATTTCTAGAACTTTTTTTACATCCTCAGTAGCTGTAACCCCATCTATTAGCCAAGAGCCATCTCCTCTTTTTATTATATATTCCTCTTGCATTGGGTAAACTACGTCTCCCATTAAAGTCGAAACAACATCATTTAAAGTTATAACTCCTACAACATGAGCATACTCATTTAATATTACAGCAAAGTCCTCTCTAGCTTCATTAAATCTATCTAGCATCTCTGAAAGAGTAAGTGTATTAGGAATAATCAAAATATTTCTATTTGTTATCTCTTTTATATTTTGAAGTCCACTAGATTCTCCTTTTAAAATTCTAGGTAAGATATCTTTTGAACCAACATATCCATATATAGAATCTATATCACTCTCACAAACTAAGAATTTAGAATGTGGGTACTCTGCTATTTTTTGTTTTATACTTTCTTCTGTCTCTTCTAAAGTAAAATATACTATTTCATCTCTCGTTGTCATTGCTGATGATACCCATCTTTGCTCAAGTTCAAATACATTTTCAATTAGATGGTGCTCTTTTGTATGCACTACTCCTGCTTCTGCTCCCGCATCTACTAACGCAAAAATATCATCATGAGTTATTAGTTCATCTCTTGAGTTTGGTGTATTAAACACTTTAAAAACTAAATTAGCCACACCACTAAATATAAATACAATTGGTGTTAAAATCTTTATTGTTAAAGTCATTGGATTTACTAAAGTAAGTGCTATTTTTTCTGGATAAACCATTGCCAATCTTTTTGGTATTAAATCTGCAAATTCTATAAAACAACCTGTTACAAATATAAATGATATCAAAAATGCTATTGTTGGATTTCCTATATATTTATTTATTATTGGTGATAATATTCCATCTCCAATTATACCAGCTAATATAGCTACTATATTTAATCCTATTTGTACAGTTGTAAAAAAGTTTCCTGGATTACTTTGAAGATCAATAACTTTTTTTGCATTTTCATTACCTTCATCCACTAATAATTGTAATTTAATTTTTCTTGCTCCTGCCAAAGATATCTCTGCCATAGAGAAAAATGCACTTATCAAAATTAAAAAAAGAATAAACATTAATTTTTCTGCTATTCCCATACTATCTCTCCTTTAAATGTGGTTTCTGCTGTTCCTATCATAAATACCTCATCCCCTTGTAATTTAATTTTTAATACTCCACCCTCTGTTTCTACAACTACTTCATCTTCGACTAATCCTAATAAATTAGAAATATAAACTCCTGAACATGATCCTGTTCCACAAGCTAGTGTTCTTCCAGCTCCTCTTTCCCATGTTTTTATTTTTATTCTACATTTATCTAAAATTTGAATAAAATTTACATTTATATTTTTAGGAAATAATTTATCTTTTTCAATCTTTGCTCCCAAAGTATTTACATCAATACTCTCCAAATCTTCTCTTATTATTACTGCATGTGGAACTCCAATTAATACAGCTGAAAAAATTATATCTTCACCATCAATACTTATTTTTTCATTTATAACTTTATTTTTTTCTATTAATACTGGAATCTCTTTAGAATTTAATCTTGCTTTACCCATAGATATCATTATTGATTGCACTTTATTTTTATCATCTATAGTTAAATAAGCTGTTTTTATTCCATCACCTGTCTCTATTGTTATTTCGCTTTTTTTTATGATTTCCTCTTCATAAATAAATTTTGAGAAACATCTAATTCCGTTTCCACACATCTCACCTTTTGAGCCATCTGAATTATAATAAACCATTTTTATATCAGCTTTTTGACTCTCCTCCGCAATCATTATACCATCTCCTCCAACTCCATAACGTCTATCACAAAGTTTTTTGGCCATCTTTGAATAATTTTCATATTTATTTTTTACTCCATTAAAAAGTAAAAAATCATTACCAGCTCCTTGCATTTTATTAAATTTCAAATTAATCACCTCATTAGTATAACTTTCTATTACATTATATTCTACCCTATCCTTTCATTTAACGCAACCCCCTTCACTTTTGTTTGATTCTACTTTACTTTTCATAGGTTTTGTGTTAATATTCCCAAGTAGTACAATATGTCATCAAGGAGATTTTTATGAGCAGAAAAAGAGAAATCAAAAATCATGTTGAACTTCTCCAAAAAGGAAATAGAGGTCTGTATGGACTCTCTCTTCTTGTAGGTGTTATTACTGGAGTTATCGTATCTATTTACAGATATGGTTTAGGAATTGCTGGTAATCTTAGAGAACACTATATTAGTAGGGAACTTCTTACAAATCCCTCTAAACTTCTTTTAATATGGGGAATTTTTATCGTTATAGGTCTTTTTGTAGATTATTTATCTAGAAAATTTCCTACAACAGGTGGAAGTGGTATTCCACAAGTTAAAGCTTTAATTTTAAGAAAACTAGATTATATCTTTTGGGTAAAAGAACTTTTAGTCAAATTCTTTGGTGGTTTACTTGGTATTGGAGCTGGTTTATCTTTAGGTAGAGAGGGTCCTTCAGTACAATTAGGATCATATATTGGATATGGCTTTACTAAAATTTTTAAAAGAAATTATACTGATGAAAAGTATCTTGTAACAGCTGGTTCAAGTGCTGGTTTAGCCGGAGCCTTTGGTGCACCATTAGCTGGAGTTATATTTAGCATGGAGGAGCTTCATCGTTTCTTTTCTTCTAAACTTATTATCTGCACATTCTTAGCTAGTATTTGCTCTAATTTCGTAGCTAGAAGAATTTTTGGAATGGATCCATCTTTTAATTTAAATATTAAGTATCCTACAGATGTTAATCCGTATTTTCAATTTTTATTTTTTATAGTTTTTGGAATTGTCATTGCATTTTTTGGAAAGCTTTTTACAGTTTCACTAATTAAAACACAAGATATTTTTAAAGGAATTAAACTTCCTAGAGCCGTAAAAATATCATCTGTTATGACATTATCGTTTATTATATGTTTTGTTATGCCTGATATAACAGGTGGTGGACATCACTTAGTTGAAGAGTTGCCTCATCTTAATCAAACAATACTATTTCTTTTATTAGTTTTTATTGTTAAGCTATTGTTTACAACAATATCATATGCAACGGGATTTCAAGGTGGTATATTCTTACCAATGCTTGTTTTAGGTGCTATTCTTGGAAAAATTTATGCACTTACACTTATAACAACTTTTAATCTTCATAGTGATTTTGTCATTCACTATATGATTTTAGGAATGGCTGGATTTTTTGTTGCCGTTGTTAGAGCTCCTATAACTGGAGTTATTCTAATTTTAGAAATGACTGGTAGCTTTGATCATCTTTTAGCGATTGCAACAGTTTCTATAGTAGCATACTATATTACAGATATTCTAAAATTAGAGCCTATTTATGAAATTTTATACGAAAGAATGCCTAAGAAAAAAATTGAGGATGACTTCGAAGAAGATCGTCATGAGCATCATGAAAAGACACTAATTTGTATTCCTGTTTCTGCAGAATCCGAATTCGATGAAAAATTAATAAGAGATGTTGCTTGGCCTAAAAATACTCTTGTTGTTGCCATCAGAAGAGGAGAAACTGAGTATATTCCTAAAGGAAGTAGTAAAATTCTTGCTGGTGATGTTTTAGTTCTTTTACTTCCAGAAAAACAAGCTGATAAATTAAATGAAACTCTATTCAAAATGGGAACATCTCACTAATTTTTTAAGGAAATTATTGACATTTTTTTAAAATGATTATACTATTAAATGACACATGTATTTTATAGGAGGATCTATATGAATAGAATAGAAGGAAAAATTGCTTTAGTTACTGGAAGTGCTAGAGGAATTGGAAGAACTATAGTTGAGAAGTTAGCTTCTGAAGGTGCTGAATTAGTTATATCGTGTGATATGGGTGAAGCTACTTTTGAACAAACTAATGTTAGACATGAAATTTTAAATGTAACTGATAGAGATGCTATTAAAGAATTAGTTAAAAAAATAAAAGATGAATTTGGTAGAATCGATATTCTTGTTAACAATGCAGGTATTACTAAAGATGCACCATTTGTAAGAATGAGTGAAGATGCTTGGGATGCTGTAATTAATGTTAATTTAAAAGGAGTTTTCAATATGACTCAAGCTGTTGCTCCTTTAATGACTAAAAATAAAAAAGGATCAATTGTTACTATCTCATCTGTTGTAGGTTTATACGGAAACATTGGTCAAGCTAACTACGCTGCTACTAAAGGTGGAGTTATTGCAATGACTAAAACTTGGGCTAAAGAATTAGCTAGAAAAGGTGCTCAAGTTAGAGCTAACTGTGTTGCTCCTGGATTTATCTCTACTCCAATGACTGACGTTTTACCAGAAGATGTTATCAATGGAATGCTTGAGAGAACAGCTTTAGGAAAATTAGGAATGCCTGAAGATATTGCTAACACTGTATTATTTTTAGCAAGTGATGAATCTTCATACATTACTGGACAAACAATTGAAGTTAGTGGTGGATTAGCACTATAATTAAAACAAATTATTTAAAGGCAGGAAATTTATTTCTTGCCTTTAATATTTTAGGAGGATTTTATGAAAAACAAAATGCTAGTTTTTACATCTAGTATTTTAATATTTTTAATTATTCTTTTTTGGGGAAAAAATATATATTTTAAAAATATTATCACAAAACAGCTTTCAACTTCTTTTAAGCAAGAAGTAACTATTAAAAAAGCTAATTTTAGTTTTTTTAATAACTCTTTTGAATTAAAAAATTTATCTTTAATTGAATATAACATTTCAATTGAAAATGTTGAATGTAAAATGGATTTCAAAACATTTTTTAAATCTAAAAATAACTTTACTATTAGCAATTTAACTCTTAATGGAATTAGCTTTAATAATAACTTGATATCTTCACCCCTTACTAACACAAATAATTCAAATGAAAAAACTACTGAATTTCTTAAAGAAATTGACGATAAAATTCAGTTTGATAAAAATTTATCTAAATTTTTTAGCTCTAGTTTTAATAAAGATAATTTTTCAAAAACTCTATCTAATAATTTAATAAATTTTTTAATTCAAAATACTGATTATATTGATGTAATTATACAAAAAGAGATTAATATACAATTTAAA